>JBQCJS010000742.1:0-17159 GCA_051952485.1 Thermomicrobiales bacterium
AACGATCCGCTCGCCGCGACCACCATGCACTTCACCCTCAAGGCCGCTCCCGATTCGGTCGGCGCGTCGGAGCAGGTGCTCCTGCGCGCGATCTACGGCGATGGCGCGGACGATGGCACATCGGTCACGATGCAGCAGGTCCAGCAGACCTTCCGCCTCGACGAGCAGGAGATCCACGACGGGTACTACCAGGAGCTGGTCGACCACGGGTACTTCGACGAATCGCCGGAGGCGACCCGCCGCAAGTGGGGGATGCTGGCCAAGATCATTCCGTTCCTGACGATCGCGGTGGCGGTCGGCGTGTTGATCTTCACGGGCGCGTTCAGCGGCTGGGTCTTCTTCCCGATCATCGTCGGGATCGTACTCACCATCGCCGCGGCCAGCCTGGCGAAGGCCATGCCGCGCAAGACCGTGGCGGGTGCGGAGTCGGCCGCGAAGTGGCGTGCCTTCCGCACCTATCTCTCCGATATCGACAAGTACGAGAAGATCGAGGAGTCGAAGGCGATCTTCGCGAAGTATCTTCCGTACGCGATCGCCTTCGGGCTCGAGCAGTCGTGGGTGAACAAGTTCGCGGTGGTGGATACCCCGGTGCCTGGCTGGTATGGCGGTGGCGTCCCGGGAGGCGGCGCTTCGGGCGGCTATGGGCGTCGCCGGGGCGGAAGCGGTCCCATCATCATCTGGGGCGGGCAGCCGTGGGGCGGCGCTCCAGGCAACCAGGGCGGCTCCGGCTCGGGTGGCGTTCCCTCCGGTGGTAGTGGCGGTGGAGCCGGTGGCTGGCAGGATGCCAGCGATTCGGCGGGCCGTTCCCTGCAGGGTGGGAGCGACAGTTTCCTCGGGATGCTGGAGAACGTCGCGAAGGCGCTCGGTGGGGACAGCAACAACCGCGGCGGCGGCGGTGGCAGCTGGGGCGGTGGCGGCGGTTGGAGTGGCGGCGGCGGAGGCGGTGGCTTCAGCGGCGGTGGCAGCTCCGGCGGCGGCGGGGGTGGTGGCAGCCGTGGCTTCGGATGATCGCATCCCTGGCGCCGTTGCCCGGATGGCTGACGGAGCGATGAGGGGGAAACGATGAGCGACGATACCCGCGCGCTACTCCACCTCTTCTTCATCCTCCTGATGCTGCTGGTGCTGGTGGGAGGATCGGTGGCGATCCTCCTGCTCTGGTGGGTGCGCGGTCGCGATCCTCGCGTCGGGCCGGTGGCGGCCTACCTCCCGGAGCCGCCGGACGATGCCTCGCCGGGCGTGGTCGGGACGCTGATCGACGAGCGGGCCGACTATCACGATGTGCTGGCGGCCCTCTTCGGGCTGGGGCGCCACGGCGCGGTGCGGATCACGTATCACGCCGGGAGCAAGCGCGGCGAGCGGCCCGACTACGAGATCACGGCCGTGGACCCGTCGCAGATCGCGGATGGGTTCGAGCGCACCGTGCTGGAAGCCATCTTCGGGGGAACGCCGCAGCCGGGCCAGACGGTGCATCTCAGCCGCATCCACGATCGGGTCGCGGGTTTCGAGCGGGCGATCCGCGCGGCGCTCTACCAGGAGCTGGTGCATCGCGGGTATTTCCTGAAATCGCCGGAGGAGACGCGCCGGCGCTGGCTGTGGGCCGGTCGCGCCGCACTCGCGGTGTCGGTCATCGGCGGTGGCTTCCTCGGGTTCAGCCTCGACCCGTTCGCCTTCCTGGCGATGGCGGCGGGGATCGTGGTCTCCCTGATCCTGATCCGCGTGAGCCGGTCCATGCCGCGCAAGACGCTGGAGGGGGCCGAAGCCGCCGCGAAGTGGAATGCCTTCCGGACCTACCTGAAGGACATTCGCCAATACGAGCAGGTGGACGAGGCGAAGGCGCTTTTCGAACGCTACCTGCCCTACGCGGTCGCGTTCGGACTGGAGCGGGACTGGGTGCGCACCTTCGCCGCGGTCGGCACGCCGACCCCGGCCTGGTTCGATACGGTGTCGGACCGCATGGGTGGAGGCGTCGACGTGGGAGACATGATCTTCACGGCGATGCAGCTCGGCCAACTGCGGGGAGGCAGCGGGCCGGGCGGGGGCAGCGGCTCCGGCGGGGACATCGGCCTGCCGGATATCGACCTGCCGAACGTGGGCATGCCGGACCTGGGATCGATGCCCGATCTCGATCCCCAGGCAATGGCCGACGCGGTGGGAGGGGGCCTGCAGGGCGCGAGCGATGCCTTCGGCGGGCTCTTCGACCTGGCGGGCAGCATCTTCGACTCGATCGATATCGATTTCAACTGATAACCGCCGTGATTCGTGCCGGGCAGTGGAGCCTCATCCGGGATGGGCGATGGCGTAGGATTGACGTGACATATCGTCCGGCCCCCTCGTGATCCGGGGCGTGGCTCGTCCTGGAGCGGCGTCCAACCCCGCGGCGACCAGAACGCGACAGCAATTCGGACTGGGCACCGTACTCGTGCCCCCTGCATTCGTAGAAGAGGTTTTCGCCAGCATGGCGTCGACAGCCCCAACATCCGGTTACCGCGAACGCCCGTCTGGCCAGGTTCCCTGCAGTTACCACCCGAATGTGATGACCGGCCTCCGCTGCTCCCGCTGCGGGAAGCCGATCTGCCCGCAGTGCGCCGTGCGCACGCCGGTGGGGATGCGCTGTCCCGATTGCGCCGGGGTGCGCGGCCTGCCGACCTACCGTACCTCCTCGGCCGTGCTCCTGAAGGCGCTCGGGCTTGGCCTGCTGGTGGCGGTGGGCGTCGCCGTGCTGTGGCGGTTCTTCCCAGCCTGGCAGTTCTATCTCTGCCTGCTGCTCGGGTTCGGCGTGGTGGAGACGATGGCGAAGGCCGCGAACTACAAGCGGGGCCTGGATCTCCAGCTTGCCGCGATGGGCGCGATCGCCGTGGGCCTGGTGCT
Source organism: Thermomicrobiales bacterium (assembly GCA_051952485.1). Taxonomy (GTDB): domain Bacteria; phylum Chloroflexota; class Chloroflexia; order Thermomicrobiales; family UBA6265; genus JASGDN01. The sequence goes on from JBQCJS010000742.1 coordinate 2,869, forward strand.
GGCGCGGGTCCTGATCGCACGGCAATGGGGAATCGACTGGGCGATGGTGAACCAGATGGGGCCGGGCGTGCGCTCGGTCCTGCAGCTGGACCTGATCCCGGATGCGATCTACGCGGCGATCCCGTTCGTGATCGCCTGGATCCGCTTCCGCTGACCGGTCCGGCGGTCGCCCGAGTGGTGGCCTGGTGACGTGGGCGCACAGCCCCGCTGGGCAGAGGCAGGTGAGGGACAACGAACGACCCGGGGGCGATGTCGCCCCCGGGTCGTTCCGTCGGTGTCAGGAGCGGGACGGTCTACTTGACCGTCAGCGTCCCCGTCATGCCGGCTTCCTTGTGACCGGGAACCGTGCACCAGAACTCGTAGGTTCCGGGCTTGGCGTTGATGGTCACCGTGTCCGACTCACCGCCGTTGAGCAGCTTCGACGTGATGTTCAGCGCATCGACGTGGAAGTCGTGCTGGAGCACACCCTTGTTCGTGACGGTGATCTTGGCGTCAGTGTTGGCGGCGATCGTCAGTTCCTTCGGCTGGAAGGCGAGATCGACCGTGTCCACCGAGGCCTCGGCCGGAGCCGCGCCACCGCCACCCGCGCCTGCCTCACCGGAAGCCGGCGACGCGGCGGGAGACGCCTCACCGGCAGGTGCTCCGCCGCCGGAGCCGCCCACGGTGATCTTGCCCACCATGCCCGCCTCCTTGTGGCCCGGCTCCGAGCACCAGTAGTCGTAGGTGCCGGCCGGCAGGTTCAGCGTGAAGGTGGTCTTGCCGCCGCCCGTGAGGACTTCGGACGTGAACGCCTTGGGCTGCTCCATCGCGAAGTCGTGGCTGAGCACACCCGCGTTGGTCATGTTGACGGTGACATCCGTGTCGGCCGGGATCGACCAGTCCTTCGGTTCGAAGGCGAGGTCGACGGTCTTCAGCTCGACGGTGGTCAGCTGCTCGCCGCCCCCGCCACCACCGGCGTTCGCGGATTCCCCGCCCGGGGGAGTGGCATTGGTCGCGAGGGTCGGCGCGCCGGCCACATCCGGGATGCGGGTCGGGGACAGATTCGTCGCATCGGGATCATTCCCGCATGCGGTCAGGAGTCCGCCGGCCGCTCCAGCTGTGGCGAGTGCAACAAAATGTCGTCGGTTCAAGCGCTTCATCCGGTTCCGGGCCTCCCTGCCGCGTCCAACTCTTCCCACACGATTCGTGGCATGCCATGCGCCCGGAGGCGCCCCTGAAGCTCCGGCATGACGGCGAGTCTGCACACTCCGCCATGCGACGAATGGGATGTCGTGGTCGCTCCATCCCGGTTTCTCGGTGGCACGCGAAGACAGGCACATTACGCCCATGTCTAGCCGACGCTAGTGTAGCGTGTCGCGACTGATTCTCACACGAGGATAGATCCCTGACTACACCACCGGCGCGGCGATGCCGCATTGGTGCGCGGCCCTGGGCGGTCAGGAGCCGATCATCACGTCCATGGTGACGATCTCGTAGCCCGCGTTGAGGTAGGCCTGGATGAGCGGTTCGAGGGCGAGGAAGTCCTGCTCCTGGACGACATGCATGAGGATGATGCCGCCGGGACCGCCCTTGGGCGCATCCGGGCCGCAGAGCTGGATGATCTCGTCGGCGGTGTTGCCGTTCCAGGCCTGGGTATCGCAGGTGTAGCCCAGCGTGTAGTCGTAGCCGAGCTGCTTGAGCAGGATCAGCGCCTGCTCGTCGTAGTCGTTGTAGGGGAAGCGGAAGAAGGGGCGCGTGTCCTGCCCGGAGGCGGCGACGATGTCGTTGTTGGCGTCCACGATCTCGGCGGTGCGCTCGGCGTCCGTGAGGGCCGGGGCGCCGGTGCTGTAGCCGGTGAACGACTTGTGGTTCTCGGTGTGATTGATGACGAGATTGCCCTCGTCCACCATGCGCTTGACGAGTTCCGGATTCTGCTGGGCCCAGAGGCCAGTCACGCCGAACGTGCCGTGGATGCCGTATTTCGCGAAGAGATCGAGGATTTCGGTGACGTAACCGGGCCCTTCACCCGCATCGAAGGTGAAGGCGATCTGCTTCTTCTGCGGGTTCCCACGCTCGTAGATGACCGACTCCGTATCGTTTCCGGAGGGGGGAACGGTCGGGCGGACGGCCTCCGTCGGCGTGGGCTCTTCCGTTGGCGTGCTGGTCGGCGGCGCGGTAGGCACGAGGGTCGGCGAGGGCGGCGCCTGCGTCGGTTCGGCGGTCGGCAGCGCGGCGACGACGGTGGGGGTGGGTGTGGGCAGGAGGGCGATCTCGCTCCCGGCTGGGGTAGGGGCCGAGCCGGGAAGGATCGGAACGGAGCGTGTGCCCACGGCGAGCACCAGCGCGGTGATGGCGATCACGAGCGCGGCGGCGGATCGGGTCGAGTAGGGCCGTGGGACGTGCGAGCCTCCCGCACCGCGCGCCGAGGCCGCTGCCGATCTCCGGGTGGTTCGCGAGTTGGGATGAGGGCGACGCATCCTGCAGGCCTACCGGGTTCCAGTCAAGGGAGACCGTGTCCCGGGTCTCCAGCAAAGTACGTACACCCTACCACGGAATAGTGCCCGGATCATCCGGGCGCGACGCCGCCAGCCTCCCGTTCGCACGGACGCTGTCGCCAGGAGAGGCCCAGCTCCTGGCCGCGGCGTCCTTGCCCGGGGTCCGGACACGGCCCCGGGGGACTACCAGATCCCGAGTTCGTCCTTGGCTTCCTCGGTCATCATGTCGGGGGACCAGGGCGGACTCCAGACGAGCTTGACGTCGGAGGCGCCGATCCCGGGGAGATCCTTGAGGGCGTTGTTGACTTCCTGCACGATCACCGGGCCGAGCGGGCAGCCGAGCGACGTGAGCGTCATGGTCACCAGCACATCGCCGGTCTCCTGGATGTCGGCGTCGTAGACCAGGCCGAGGTCGACGATATTGATGCCGATCTCCGGGTCGTAGACGTTCTTCAGGCCGGCGTAGACATCGTCCTTCGTGAATTCTGCCATGCAGGGGTGTCCCTTCTCGGGTAGTGGGAATGGATGAACGCTCCGGGAACGGTGCATCGCCCCAGAATCGGTATGGGTCCATTCTACAGACCCCGCGCCTGCCGCACCTGTCCGTGCTGGCGGGGGTGCGGGTCCGGGAGGGGTGGGGCTCGTTCGGGTGGGGCGCGGGACAATCCCGGCGCGGATGGTTGAAGCGTGTACGGATATATGCAAATATTCTGGACACATGGGGTCTGGGACACAACGTGACGCGACGCTGGCGTGGCCATGCGCCTTTCGTCGGCGTCGCAGTGAGGGGGCGGCCCTCCCGTCTCGTACCTAAGGAACGGATTGCCTGTGACAGGACCGGAGCAACTGGTGGAAGACGGACCGGCGGAAGGCCCCCCGGAGCGGGAGTCCCCGGCAGGCGGCACCGTCCCCGGGACCGACCTCCTGACCATGGCCGATGCTGCCCGGATCAAGGGCGTCTCCTACCACACCGTCTCCCGCGCCGTGCGCCGTGGCCGGTTGCCCGTGCAGCGGCTGGGCAGGATGGCCCTGATCGCCGCTCCGGACCTGGAGGCGTGGCGGCCGATGACCGAGCGCCGCCCGCGTCGTTACCAGCAGACCGAGGAAGGCAGCGTGCTCCACGTCTTCGAGCGAGCGGCCGACGACTCGATCGACCTCGCCCGCTCGTATGCCATGCTCATCGAGGGCATCCTCGAGGATGCCCTGTCGCTCGACCTCGCCACCTACCTGGCCCGCTGCGCCGAGCGGATCGCCGATGGCTTCGGGTGCCTCCAGGTGGCCATCTGGGCGCTGGATGGGGCATCGCCCTCCGATCGCGGACATCTGACCCTCGCGGCGCGGATTCGCGTCGGCAGCGCGAACCGCGCCCCTGCCCGGGACCCGCTCGGGACCATCCTCGAACTCCGCCAGGACCCGATGCTCGAGGAGTTCGTGGCGGGCCCCCGGCCCCGGATCGTCCCGGCCGTGCCGCGACCGATGGCGGCGCAACTCGGCATCCCGGAACGCGCCGGCGGGACCCTCGTCGCGCCGATGCGGACGTTTCGCGGGCAGCTGGGTCTCGTGGTGGCCCAGCAGGGCATCCGCGCCCTGAGCGATGCCGAACTGCGGGTCCTCGAACGCCTGCTCAACCAGATGGCGTTCGGCTGGGAGACGTTGCGGGACCGGGTCGAGCGAGACACGCGGATCGCTGCGCTGGAGGCGGCGATCGATGCGGCTCCGGTGGGCCTGCGCATCGTCGGCACGGCAGGCTGGAGCCTGCGCAACGAGCAGGATCGCACCTTCTTTCCCGATGATTCCGATGCCGCCACGATGGTGGAGGCCGAGATTGCCCGGACGCAGTCCGATGGGCGGCCCGGCGACCTGATGACCCGGGACGAGGACGGGCGACAGCTCGACGTCGAGACGCATCCCTTGCCCCCGTTGGGGGCGGGGGACGACCGGGATGGTCCGGTGGGGGTCGTGGTGGTCAGCCGCGACCTGAGCGAGGCGTTGGCCGAACACGACGAGGCCGACCGCACCATCCGGGCATTGCGCGGTGAGCTGGAGTCTGCCAGGGCGATCAGCACCCTGATCCGCCGGATGCAGGGTGCCGCCTCCCCTGACGAGGTGGTCCGGCAGGGCGCGAGCACGATGATCCAGGCCATCGGTGGCGACGGTGCCTTGTTCGAGCTGCGCGACGAAGGGGGCCGGTTCGCACGGGTGCCGCTGGGGAACGGGGAGCCGGAACCGGAGACCCTGCAGCCGTTCCAGCCGATGTCGTATCCCAGCACGGTGCTCGCCCTGGCGCGGCGACGTCCGGTGAGCGTGACCCATGCCCTTGCCGCCACGTTCGAACGGGAGATCATGGAGCGGATGCGCTGGCAGGGCATGCTGGTGATCCCCCTGATCGCCCGGGACGATCAACTGGGCTTCGCGATGGTCGGGTATGCGGACGACACCGCACCGGATAGCGCCGCGATCGACCTGGCGCGCGACCTGGCCGTGGCGATGGCGGAGGCGATTGTCGCCGCGCGGACGATGGTGCGGCTCCAGGATGACGTGCGCCGGGTACGCACGGTCATGGAGCAGGTGCCGCAGGCGGTGATGATCATCCAGGGCGTGGAGGGGGCGCTGGGGTTCGCCAACGCGGCGGCCCGGCGGCTGTGGGGATGGGAGCAGGGACAGGACCCGCACTCCATCCTGGACCTGACCGTGATGGACCCCGAGGGAAACGCGATCGAGCGCGATGCCCACCCCCTGATGCTGGGCGTGCGCACCGGACGGTCGTTCCTGGGTGAACCCCTGACCATTCGCACGATCCCTGGAGAGGCAATCGATGTGCTGGCCACCATCGCGCCGGTCCTGGCGCCGGATGGAACCATCGGCGGATCGGTGATCCTGCTGCAGGATCGGTCGCAGTTCCGGCGGCTGGAGGCGGCGAAGGAGGCCTTCGTGGCCATGGTCGCCCACGAGTTGCGGAATCCGATCACCTCCGTCATGGGGAACATGCGACTGCTGGAGCGGCAGATCGCCCGCGCCCCGGAGGCGCTCGACCCGGCGCTGCGCAGCCGGATCACCGTCCTGTCGCGGCAGGTCGGCATGATGTCGGGGCTGGTTTCGCGCCTGCTGGATCGCTCGCGGCTCGAGTTCGGCCATCTGGACATCGCACCGGTCGCGACCGATGCCGTGGCGATCGTGCAGCAGGCGAGCGACGATGCGTCGGTGCTGATGGAGGGCAGGACGATCGCCGTCAATGCGCCGGCGCAGCTTCCGGTGCGATGGGATGAGGTGCGGATGGGGCAGGTGATGGCGAACCTGCTGGCGAACGCAGCCCGCTACGGCGCCGGCACGGTCGAGGTCAGCATGGAGCTGGTCGCCCTGGCGCCGGAAGGCGATGAGGCCAGGGTCCGGATCGCCGTTCGCGATCATGGCCCGGGTGTCGATCCGGTCGTGCGGGCGCGCCTGTTCAATCCCCATCGCCAGCATCCGGGTGGTTCGGCAATCGAACCGGGTCCGGATGGGCATGGGCTGGGGATCGGCCTCTATCTCAGCGAGCGGATCGTCACCGCGCACGGTGGGACGATCGCCCTGGCGGATGCGCAGGGAGGCGGCACGGTTGTCTCCCTAGAACTGCCCGTCTCCGCGCCTGCCGGCAGCGCGGTGGGACAGGACGGCGCACAGCATCCCGGAGACGCATGAGCGGCCCCCCATCGGGATGGGAGGCCGCTCGTCATGCCGGTGTGGAGAAGACCGGTGGCTAGTCGTGGGACCGGGCGCCGGCGAGGGCGGGTTCGGTCGCGGATGCGCCGTCCTGCTCTTCCAGCGGCAACGAACGCTGGGCGCCGACCGGCAACCGCTTCGTCGCCGCGCCGATGAAATCGCGGAAGAGCGGGTGGGGCCGGTTCGGGCGGCTCAGGAACTCCGGGTGCGACTGGATGCCGACGAAGAACGGGTGTCCGGCGAACTCCATCACCTCGACGAGATTGCCATCCGGCGACGTGCCGCTGGCAATGAGCCCGGCCTCCGCGAGCTCCTTCCGGAACTCGTTGTTCACCTCGAAGCGGTGACGGTGTCGCTCGAAGATGGTCTCATGGCCGAATGCCTTGCCGGCGACGGTGTCGGGGTCCAGCGTGCAGGGCCAGAGGCCGAGCCGCATGGTGCCGCCCATCTCCACCCCGCGCTGGCCCGGCATGAGGTCGATCACCGGGAAGGGCGTCTGCGGATCGATCTCGGTGGAGTTGGCGCCGATGCGACCACACAGGTTGCGCGCCACATCGATCACCGCCATGTGCAGGCCATAGCAGATGCCGAGGAAGGGAATCTCGTATTCCCGGGCGTAGCGGACGGCCTCGACCTTGCCCTCGATACCGCGCGGGCCGAAGCCGCCGGGCACCAGCACGCCGGAGACGCGCGAGAGTTCGCGCTCCAGTTCCTCCTGGGTCATGGTCTCGGAGTTGACCCAGACGATATCGACGTTCACACCGTGGAAGAGGCCGGCGTGCATCAGCGCCTCGGAGACGCTCTTGTAGGCATCGTGAAGCTCGACGTACTTGCCGACGAGGGCGATGCGCACGTCCTTGTGGGGCTTCTTGATCTCCTCGACCATCGCGGCCCACTCGGCGAGATCCGGTTCCTCCGGCAGGCCGAACTTCCTCGCGACGATCGTGCCGAGTCCGGCCTCCTCCAGGATGAGCGGAACCTCGTAGATCGTCTCGGCGGTGGGCATCCCGATCACCGCGTTCGGTTCCACGTCGCAGAAGAGGGCGATCTTCTCCCGCGTGTCGTCCGGGATGTCGCGGTCGGAACGGGCGACGATCACATCCGGCTGCAGACCGACGGAGCGCAGTTCCCGGACGCTCTGCTGGGTGGGCTTGGTCTTCAGTTCGCCCGCCGCACCGATATAGGGCAGGAGGGTGACGTGGATGTTCAGGCAGTTCTCCCGCCCCACTTCGCGCCGCATCTGGCGGATGGCTTCGAGATAGGCCTGCCCCTCGATGTCGCCGACGGTGCCGCCGACCTCGACGATCACGACGTCTGATTCGTGCTGGTTGGAGGCGAGGCGGACCCGGGCCTTGATCTCGTTCGTGATGTGCGGGATCACCTGGATCGTGCCGCCGAGGTAATCGCCCCGGCGTTCCTTGGCGATCACGCTGGAGTAGATCTGGCCGGTGGTGACATTGGAGGCGCGGGAGAGGTTCTCGTCGATGAAGCGCTCGTAGTGGCCGAGATCGAGGTCGGTCTCGGCGCCGTCGTCGGTGACGAAGACCTCCCCGTGCTGGTAGGGAGACATGGTGCCCGGGTCGACATTGAGGTAGGGATCGAGCTTCATGATGGAGACGCTGGCGCCACGGCTCTTGATCACCCGCCCGAGCGAGGCGGTGGTGATTCCCTTGCCGACCGACTACGCGACCCCACCGGTGACGAAAATGTACTTGGGCATCCAGGACCTCCCCGAATCTGGCACGGGTGCGGGCAACAACAAACGACCGTCCAACGCGGCGAAGGTGAGCGGAAGCGCGCTCCCGCTCACCCAGGGCGTTCCCTTACCGGCCGGATTCCGATTCAGGCTCGAGCACGACGAGCTGCATGGTGTCGCCGAGGTCGGCGGACCGGAGCGTGAGCCGGGCGACCGGCTCCGGGACATCGGTACCGACCTGCTTGCAGAAGGCATCGACCGGTTCGAGCGACTGGTCGCCACCGGCGGTGCGGAACTGCATGGGGATGACGATCTTGGGGCTGATGCGGGCGGCCAGCTCGGCGGCGGCATCCGGCGAGAGGACGGTGCCCCCGCCCGCGGAGATGAAGAGCACATCGACGCCTTCGAGGGCCTCGGCATGGTCCTCGCTGAGGTCGTGGCCGAGGTCACCGAGGTGGGCGAAGCGCATGCCTTCGACTTCGATCACGTAGATGGTGTTGTGGCCGAGTTCGGCGCCCTTCTTCCTGTCGTGGTGGGTGCGGAGGCCGATGATGGAGGCATCGTGCATCTCGTACTCGCCTGGCCCCTCGATCACCTGGTAGGGCTGCTTGACGGCGGCTAGGTTGTTGTGGCCGGGATGGGCGTGGGAGATGGTGACGATATCGGCCTGCTGCTTGCCGAGGGCGAAGCCGGTCTCGCGACCGACGGGGTCGGTGAGGATTGTTGCTTCCTTGGCGCGAATGCGGAAACAACCATGTCCGAACCAGCGAATCTCAGCCATCGGTGGTGCAATGCTCCTGTCTGAATCGGGCAGCCCGCCCATCGCCAAGCCTCGTCCACGGCCGGTTGTCCGGCATGCGGGATGGACGGGTGCGCGGTGGCGGTGCGGATGCCCGAGGAAAAACAAAACGAAACCCAGGGCATGTGGTGCCGAAGCGCCGATGCCGAGTTTCTTGCGGGACGATGAACTTCAAGGGGGAATGGGAAAGGAGTCTGGCAACGAACGACCTGCGTCTTTCCGCAGCCTCCTTCATCATACCACGCAAACAGGTTGCGATGCGAACCGGTGTGGAATGGGGTGTACTGCACGTTCCGTGACGGGGTTCATCGATCTCGTTTCACGTCGATGGTCCTCCGCGAACGCATCTCCGTGTCTCCGTGCGTGGAACAGGGGTTCACTTCGGTGCGCAATCTCCACATCACCAACCATGAACCGCACCCTGGGATGTGGGGCGTGGCCGTGAGGAGGATATGGCAGGGGACCTCATCGGGTTGCGGTTCGGAGGTATTGGCTGCGGTTGCCATGAACTGGCCAGGATGTGGGGCGGCTCGTCTGCGAAGCTGGGGGCATCCAGGGTCGGGCCGACTCACCCTGCCCAGGACGGGCGAGGCCGGGCGGGAGGGTGCCGAGCCGGGCGGGAGTGTGCCCGCTGATCCCTCGACTGCACTCCATCGGCCATGCCGCGATCGCGCATGTGCCGCTCCGCGGGATGAGACATGTCCGGATGGCAGGGATGGCGGCGTGCTTCAGGCTGGCCTGGCGGATCATCACCCGCTTATGTGGAGATCGTACATGGCGAATACGCCACCAATGTGTTGGTGTCCGTCGAGGGTAGGGGGTCGTCTCACTCGGAGGGGGCGATGATCCGCGACATGACGACAGCCACGACCACGCGGTATGACCGGGTCAAAGCTGGTCCGGGTCGTGGTTGTGGTCGCTGTCCATGTTCGTGTCAGCGTCGAGAGCGCGGCGAATCACGTCCCACCCGTAGCCGCGGCGGCTGAGCAAGCCGGTGATGCGGCGGGTCTGCGTCTCCGGATCGAGCGATGCCAGCTTCAGCCGCTGCTTCGCCACGAGTTCCCGGGCATCGGCCACCTCGTCCACTCCCGCATCGGCGATGGTGTCGGCGATGGTGGCCGGATCGACGCCCTTCTGGCGGAGTTCCTGGGCGAGCATCCGCTCCGAGCGGGGGCGGTGTTCCTGGCGGTTCTCGATCCAGCGGGAGGCGAAATCCCGGTCATCGACGTAGCGCCATTCGCGCAGCCGGTCCAGGGCGGCAGCAATCGCTTCGGGGCCATAGCCCTTCTGGCGAAGGCGCTGGGCGATCTCCCCTTCGGAGCGAGCGCGGTAGGCGAGGGCGTTCAGGGCGGTGGCGATGGCGCGGCGGATCTCGTCGGCGGCGAGCAGGGCGCGGGCCGTGGAGTCGTCGAGGTCGAATCCCGGATGCAGGCCGTGTTCGAGCACCAGGTCGGCGTGGAGGCCGAACGCGAAATCCCCGTCCAGGAAGACGCTGACCCGTTCGGGATCGTGGCGTTGCGGCGTGATGGCCGTGATCTTCCCGGCGCGCGGCTCCGGGCGGGGCGAACGCCCCGACTCCTGCCCTTCGGCGCGGTCAGTACGCGATCGGTTCAGGGGCATCGGAGGAACCGTGGTGATCGCCGTCGCGGCAGCCGGGGCAGGCATCCGGAGCGAAGGCCGGATACCGCTGATTGAGCAGGCCGACGACCGGCCAGGAGCGATCCGAGAGGCCAGCGCCATCCCAGAGGGTGCCGATCCCGATCACGGTCCCCCCGCGCTCCTGCACGACGCGGGCGAAGGTCTCCACGGTCTGGCCGCTGATGGTGACATTGTCGACCAGGAGGACGCGCCTCCCGTCCAGGAACGGGGTGAGGTTGTCGGCAATGGTGAGGCCACCCGACAGGCTGGTCGAGGCGTAGACGACCGATGCCTGCGGTTCGAGGTAGTAGGCGACCCACTGCGCGAGGCCGGCGCCCCAGATGCTCGGCGCGGCGACGGTGTCGATCTTCTCGGTGAAGAAGGCCTTGGCGAGCGCGTAGCCCATGTGGCTGGCCGCGCGGGGATTCGTCAGCAGCCGGTCGCGGTCCAGCAGCGCGAGGGCGTGACGTCCGGAGCGGAACGCGAAGTGACCCTCGCGCAGGACGCCATCCCGTTTGAGATAGGAGAGAACCGACGAATCGAGGGGCAAGGGCGATGCGAGCACGAGGTCCCCCTTTCCGGCATCGGGGCAGCGATGCAGCGTGGTGCAGGGTCCCAGCGTAGCACGCGCGGTGCCGTCCCGATCAGGAGCTGCGGACGCGCATGCGTTCGATCAGGTCGGCGATGGCGGCCAGCGCCTCGTTCGCGCTCGCGGTTCCGATGGATCGGAGGGCAGCCAGCGCCTCGTGATGGGACGACTCCACGCGCGCCTGCACCTGCTGGCGGATACCGTGTGCGTCCAGCAGGTGCAGGACGGCTTCCACGCCAGCCGCGTCGATCTCGTCACCGGCGTAGAGGGCGTCCAGGGTGGCCCGTTCGTCGGGTGTGGCCTCGGCGCGAAGGAGGAGGATCGGCAACGACTGCTTGCGGCGGCGGATATCGTCGGCGACCTCCTTGCCGGTCTCCTCGCGCGTGCCCCAGATCCCGAGGAAATCGTCGCGGATCTGGAAGCCGATCCCGAGGGCGAGTCCCATGCGTGCGAACGCCCGGGCCTGATCCGCGTTCGCGCCGCCGACCACGGACCCGGCCCAGGCGGCGTAGCGGAGGATGGCGGCGGTCTTCCCGGTGATCATCTCCAGGTAGTCTTCGGGGCGGACGCTGCCCTTCCCCTCGAAATCGAGATCGCGCACCTGGCCGCCGACGATGGCGATGGTCATCCGGTTGAACTCGGCCAGGAGGGTATGGATGGTGGTCGCCGGAACGACCGCTGACGGGGCGGTCGCGAGCACGGCGAGGTTGGAGGCGGCGAAGAGCGCATCGCCGGCGTTGATTGCCTGGGCATCCCCCCAGATCCGCCAGACGGTGGCGCGATGCCGGCGGTTCGGGCTGCGGTCCTGGATGTCGTCGTGGACGAGCGTGAAGTTGTGGAGGAGTTCGATCCCGGCGGCGAGGGGCGCGGCGGCTTCAGCGGTGCCACCGCTGGCCATGCAGCTGAGCACAGCCAGGGTAGGCCGGATGCGTTTGCCCTGCACGGCACGGCGATCGGGGTCGGGCAGCGGCTTGCCGGTGCTGTCGATCAGGCCAAGGTGGTAGCGCGCCATGGTCGAGAGCAGCGGTGCTTCCGGGGAGAGTTCCGCCAGCGCGCGCTCGATCTCGGGATCGAGCAAGGCATCGAGCCATGCGCCGACGCCTTCGGTCGCGGCGCGCGAATCTCCCGCGACGATCGTCCCACCCACATCCACAGTCCTGCCCTCGCTCCCTGGTATCCCGTCATCGCTCGGTGGCCGGCACGGTCGTTACCGTGGTCATCGATCCCTGCGAGAGCATACTCCGTACCGGCGTATCGTGGTGAACGACGCGGGTCAACACGGCGGCGATAGGCAGGACTCGCATCAATTCACATAATCTTCAGGAAAGTTCCATCTGGAGCGAACGTTCTGCGGGTATACTGGAGGAGCAGAGTGAGACACAAGCTCACCGGCGAGGGGTTGGCACATCGATGAGGGCGCGTCGTGCGTCCGCATGCGGGCCCCCGCAGATGAGGGTACCCAGCAATGTTCTTCGATCCGATGTACTTCGTCTTCATGATACCTGGCCTGATCTTCATGCTCTGGGCTCAGAGCAAGGTGAAGGGCACCTACCAGAAGTACTCGAAGGTCCGCAACACCGCGAACGTGACCGGCGCCCAGGCGGCGCGGGCCGTGCTCGATGCCAATGGCCTCCAGAGTGTGGCGATCGAACAGGTTCCGGGGGAACTGACCGACCACTACGATCCCCGGACGCGCGTCCTTCGCCTGTCGCAGGGCGTCTACGGCGTGCCGTCGATCGCGGCGATCGGCATCGCCGCCCATGAGGCGGGGCATGCGATCCAGCATGCGCAGGCCTACGCGCCGCTGAAGGCGCGGTCCGCCATCGTGCCGGCGGTGAACATCGGCTCCAACCTGGGGTTCGGTGTCCTGTTCCTTGGCCTGATCCTGCAGAACCCAACGGTCGCCTGGGTCGGCGTGGCGCTCTTCGCGCTGGCGACGGTCTTCGCGCTGATCACGCTGCCGGTCGAGTTCGATGCGTCGAAGCGGGCGAAGGCGGCGCTGGTCCAGGTCGGCCTCGTCGATGGCGGGGTGCGCGGGGGCGAGGAGAGCAAGGGCGTCGCCAACGTGCTGGACGCGGCGGCGTGGACGTACGTGGCGGGCTTCGCGGCGTCGCTGCTGACACTGCTCTACTACATCTCGCTCGTGACCGGGATGAATGGCCGCCGGAACTGACCGACGCCTGACCCTGACTCACACGAGAACGCCACCGCCGACCATACCCGGTCGGCGGTGGCGTTTCTGGCGTCCGCTATCCGGCCCGGGCGATGGCCTCGCGGGCGCGCACGAGACCGTGCAGCTTGGCATCCAGGTCGCCGGGCACCGTCTCCGGGACCAGGGTGATCCAGGAGATACCGAGCGCGGCCAGGTGCCGGTAGTCGCTGGCGACGGCTTCCGAGGACTTCCCGCCGAGATCGATCCACGCCTCGATCGGGAACCGGTCCGGGTCTCTCCCGGCGGCCAGGACGTGCTGGCGCAATACGCCCACCTGGGCCTCGATGCCGGTTTCGCAGTTGAGTAGGGAGATGAACCCATCGGCGATCCGCGCGGCCCGCTCGACCCCGGTCGCGCTGTTCGCACCGATCCAGACCGGGATGGGTTGCTGAATGGGCAGCGGGGCAATCATCGCGTCCTCGAACTGATGCGAGGGCGATGCAGCCGAGACGGATGGCGCCGTCCAGAAGCGGCGGAGCAGGTCGATCTGCTCCTCGAGCCGCTGCGCCCGCCCGCGCCACGGAATGCCGAGGACCCGGTATTCGAGGTCGCTCCAGCCAATCCCGACGCCTAGGCGGAGCCGCCCGCCGCTGAGCAGGTCGATTCCGGCCGCCTGCTTGGCGACGAGGGCCGTCTGCCGTTGCGGGAGGATGAGGACGCCGGAGCTGAGTCCGAGCCCCGGCGCGATGGCGGCGGCAAAGGCGAGGGTGACGAACGTCTCCTGCAGCGGCTTCTGGTTGTTCGCCGGGCGCGAGCCCGGGGTCAGCGTCGGGCCGACGACGTGATCCTCCGTCGAGAGGTAGTCGAAGCCGGCTCCGGCGATCGTCTCGATGGTCTGGCGGAGGGCTTCCGCCGATGTCGAGGCCGCCGCCATCGGGATCTTGGCGCCGAGGTGAATGCGAGCGCCTGCTTCGGGCATGCCTACATCCCCTCGACGGCGCGGAGGGCGCGCTCCAGGGCGTCGAGATGCGCCTCGACGCCCTGGAAGACACCGCCCATCGTGTTGAACGAGAGATGGGAGGCTCCCGCCTCCTGCCAGAAGGCGAACTCGCGTTTCCAGTCGTCCTCGTTGCCCTGGGCGAGGCCGATCCTCCCTTCCAGGCCGAAGGTCTTCAGCGACCGTCCGTTCCGGTCCAGTTCGTCGGTGAGCCAGCCGAGGATGGCATCCAGCTGGGGGCCGATCG
>JBQCJS010000743.1:0-4126 GCA_051952485.1 Thermomicrobiales bacterium
TACTCGTTCTGCCAGAGACGACGATCGTACGGAGGCCAGCCGTTACGATGGACACCATCGCTGTACAACGCGGTCGTGACGGTCTTGAACCGTTGCACCACATCGCCGAGCGTCGGGTTCCCGGCGCGATCCTCGTGGCAGAGCCGGACGATGGCATGCAGGTGATTGGGCATGACCACGAATGCATCGAGCGTGACGCGCGGAAACGCATCGGCCATTTCGCCCCACACCGCCGCGACCATCGTGCCAGCGTCGTTGAGCACCATCGTCCGATCGATCACGCTGCCAAACCGCCATTCGCGATGCTGGGTCACGAGGGTGATGGCATACGGTCCTGGCGAACGGTAATCCCATCCCCGCAATCGAAGGCTCCGGCGTTCCGATCCGGTTCGCAACGGCATGGAAGTCCTCCGTGAACAGCCCCATGCGTAGGGACCGATCGCGTATCGGTCCGAGATTCCAGGCACGGGATGCTCGTCAAGATGGGAGCTTCGACTGCACCTCGCGGCCGAAGCGTGTCGCCGCCAGCGCCGGGCCGATACGCGGTCAGCGCATCACCCGGACACATGACTGCTACTCGACAATCAGCGTGCCCACCATGCCAGCTTCCTTGTGACCTGGGACCGTGCACCAGAACTGATAGGTGCCCGCCGGGAGATTGACGATCACCGTGTCGGATTCCCCGCCGTTCAGCAGGGTCGATTCGATTCCCTCGGAACCGATCACGAAGTCGTGCTGGAGCACGCCCTCGTTGGAGATGACGATCGCCACATCAGTGTTCGCTGGGATAGTCAGGTCCTTCGGATCAAAGGAGATATCCACAGCCACAAGGGATACTGTCGTCGCTACGCTCCCAGACGACGTCGCGGACTGGGTGGGCATTGATGTCTCCGTTTCAGCCTCGTCGACAGCCGCGGAAGGATCAAGCGAGAACCAGGTCGCGGGCTCGTTATATTTCAGATTCGACTCGATATACATCGCGAGCGATCCTGCATCCTGACTATCGATCTGCCAGCAGAGATTGAACTCTGCCGTTCCTTCGGGAAAGAGCTCGGGCACGTTGTACGCGGGTTCATCGTAAACGCCGCATTGATCGTTGAAGATGGTGTAGCTGGCGTTCGCATCACCCACCGCTTGATAGTTCAACTCAAACGCAGGGTTGCCAGTTGTCTGCCCGACGTACTTCACCGACACGCGTGCCATGAAGAACTGCTTGCCGTCTGCTGGCGGTTCGTTGAACTGATTCACGGCCATCACCGTGTCGTTGGCGTTGGGGATGACCGATAGAACGGTGACTTCGAAGTCACCTACGACTCCTGTTTCTCCGAAGGGGATCAGACTCTCTCGACTGGAATTCTTCGAGCCCCCTGTGCTGTTCCCCTGTGAGGCGCGTGTGGGCGATGGCTCGGCCGTAGCAGTGGGTCCCGGCGTGCCATCACTTCCCACTGGATCGAGAATAGGGTTGCCCAGAGAAAACCAGACAGGCTTGGATCGCGTCGAGATCATAGGCTCTACATACATCACGAGCGACCCTGCATCAGAAGCGTCTATCTCCCAACACGCGCTGAATTCGGCAGATCCGCCTTCGAACAGCTCGGAGACCGAGTACACGTCTTCGGGATAGACACCACAGGGATTGTTATAGACCGTATAGCTGTGGCTAGCCTCACCCACGGTCTGGAATTTGAGATCGATTGCCGGGGTACCAGTCGCGTCTCCCTGATATGTCACGGCAATCCGCGCTAGGAAGAATTGCTTCCCATCTCCAGGAGCGGCGTTGAACTGGTTGTAAGAGAGCACATCGTCAGTCGCATTCGGAGTCACCGAGATGACACTGATGTCGTAGTCCCCAACTCGTCCAATACGACCCACGCCAAGCGGAGACTCCCGCGATTCGCCGGTACCGGTTTCCTCGACAACCTCAAGCTGCTCGAGGATGCTGAACAGCGCATCCATCAGCTGTCCGGCATTGTTGGAACCGAGGAGTTCACCCCCACCAGCCTGGGCGATTCCACTCAGCGTAGCCTGCTCCTCCGGTGTCGTTCCGAACCCGATGACGTGGGTGATGATCCCCTTGTCGGAGTCATGCAGGTCCTTGGCAATCGCGACAGGGTCGGCGTCACATGTCTCCAACCCGTCCGTCACCATCACGATCGCATTCACGACGTCGTCACTCGCTGGCTCCGTGAAGTCCTTTGCGGCCTCCTGGAGTGCCAACCCAAGCGGCGTCCATCCGACTGGCTGGATCGCATCCACCTTCGCCTTCAGTGCGGGTGCATCCACCCCGTCCATCGGAACAAGCAGTTCCGTCGACTGGCAGCTTTCCGTTCGACCGGCTTCGGTGTTATTTCCTCCCTGTCCATACACACGAAGTCCGACGTTGACCCCCTCGACATCCGGGATGGCAGAAATGACTTCGTTGAGAACCTGCTTGGCAGCATCGATACGCAGGGCACCCGTATCCGTTGCTGCCCCCATGGAGCCGGACGCATCCACGATGAGTTGCACGTTTACAGTCTTGCCAGTGCCACTTGCCTGGCGAGCAGTCGTCGCAACAGGCGAAACCACGATCCCGAACATCACGCAGACAGCCATCAACCACCGCATGCCCACAATGCGCATGTGATTCCCCTCACTGCTCTTGCTGCCGATTCCTCAACCTGCACTGAAGTCAGCGTGTGGCGAACGCACCACGAACTGAATCCCGCCGCCAAGGCAAGACCGACCATTGCGTTAGGTAAGAGAGTTTCCTAAGAACGACTATAGCATGACCACGCCGTGTGGTCATGCTCTCCGTGCCCACACGCATGGACGTGCCGCGTCAGCGATCCGTGGGGTTCCGTTCGCGCGCCTCATGCACCGCGATCCGGTGAGCGACCCCGTCGAGGATCAGCTGCAGGCCCATGTCGAACCGCACGTCGGGGTCGGCCAGTTCGTCGTCATGCTCCATGAACAGCTCCACCATCGGATACGTCGTCTGCGCGAACAGCTCCTGCATCCGGGGCATCATCTTCTCCTGGAAATCCTCCCGCGACACCCCGGCCGCCTCCCACCGCCGCCGGTCGACGATCTCCTCCGTCGTGATGCCACGCGTGTAGTCGTCCAGCACCGAGATGATCGTCATCTTCGTGATGAAATCGAGGGGCAGCGAGTCCGTCATGCGCAGCGTGTTCTCGATATGCCGCAGGAACCCGTGCCCGAACATCTCCATCGACATGAACGATGCACTGCTGAAGAAATCGACCATCCATTCGTGATGCAGGATGTTCGCGCGGGCGGCCCAGGCGATGGAGGCAAGGTCCTTCCGCCAGTCGCCCGTCGGCTCGTCCGGGGGCGAGGATTCGATCATCAGGCGTTCGAGGACCAGGGCCTCCAGGTCGCGCTTCGTCGGGACGTACCAGTAGAGCGACATCACGCCGACCCCGAGTTCGGCGGCGATCCGGCGCATCGTCATCGCCGCCGGCCCCTCGCGATCCGCGATCGCCATCGCCGCATCGACGATCTGTTCGACATCGAGGTTCACCCTGGGCCGGCGACCGCGCCCCGCACGCGCAGCAACGGCCTCCTCGCGAACCGCCATCCGCTCTTCCCGCGTCGGGGGGGGAGGGCCGAACCCCTGCCGCCGCTCACCCCACCGTCCGCGCCGACGACCGCCCACCTCATCCGATCCGTCCACCTGTGCCCCCTGCGACATCCATGTGTCGCGCGTCATGCCATCGTGCATCGTGCTGCATCCATTATCGCGATCCGACGGGGGACGAACGCCGTCTCGCCCGGCGTCTGACATTCCGAATGCGCCTTGCCCGAGCGGGCGAGCGTCACTCGGAATCCGTCTCGAAACCAGGATCGTGCGACCCCCTTGACTTTCGTACAGTGTACCATTATCGTACATCGTACGTTGATTCGTACGGCGTACGACCCAGCGAGATCACGACCCTTCACCCGATCGCCCACCCCGATCCGGCATCATCCGAAAGGAGCCGCCCACCCATGACCTTCCTCGACGGACACCCTTCCTCCCACCCGGCCATCGAGGCCATCTCCCTCTCCAAGCGCTTCGGCGCCACCCAGGCGCTCGACGAGGTCTCCTTCGCCGTCCCCCAGGGCACCATCCTCGGCCTCCTCG
>JBQCJS010000744.1:0-3977 GCA_051952485.1 Thermomicrobiales bacterium
GAAGCGGATCTGGCCGTCCTGGAACTCTTCGATCCAGCCTATGACGTGGCGACCCGTACCGCGACCTATCACGTCAAGGGGCTGGAGGCGTGGAAGGATTCGCTGGATCTGAGCCTGCAAGATGCGCCGAGCGATCTCTCCGGAATCGCCCCGACATTTGGCGCCGCGCATCTGCTGATCGATGATTGCGCCGATGGTCCAATCGGGTGCTACGACTTTGATGGCGGCGGTTGGGGAGACAGTATAGGCAGCTTCGAGGGGCAGGGCATGTGCTACAACTATCTCGTGTGTATGCCCTGCGAACCCTATGGCCATGTGCAGCCAGATCGATGCTCCACGTCGCAATATTGGTCCCAGAAGTGCTACGACACCTACGCCAATGGGGAGCAAATGGCCGTGGCTTCCTACTTTGACAGTGCGGATCTCCTTGGATGCACTGATGGGTCCACACCATCCGATTGGTAGCTGGGCGTGAGTGCCGGTTCTGATCCGCCCTTCGACCAATTGAGCAGTGTCACTCCTCGCGTTCAGGCGGACCTTCGCAGAGCGGCTTGCCTCGTTCGCCTGGGCGTCCTCGGTGATCGGACCGCGAAGCGGTCGTCTCGGAAGTGGCGGACTTCTCACGCACAGTATCCATAGCTCCTGCCCTCTCCAATCGACCGTGTGGAACATTCACGTTCATCGGCGTTCTCTTCCAATTGCCGTTGACCAGGAGAGCTTGCATGGACGCCAATCGCTTTGACACCGTTACCAGGCTATTCGCCGACCGCCGCTCCCGCCGGCACGCCATGAAGCAAGGTGCGGCGGGACTTGGGGCCGGCGTGCTCGCTGCGATTGGGATCGGCCAATCAGCGGGGGCCCAGGACGCCTCACCAGTGGCCTCCCCCCCACCTGGCAAGAACACGGAGACGCTTTTTCTTCAGGCGTATCAGTCCGGCTCGATCACACCCAACCCGGCGGTGGCGGGACAGTACACCCTGACACTCGACCAAGGACTGGGACAGACCGTGTTCTTCTCGGACCGACCCGCGCGGACGGTTGGGACCACCCCGACCGCCGACTTCATGGCGAATATCGGCTTCGCGGACACCGACCCGCCCAATGCCGCCTTGGTCGTGGAACGAGAGGGGGGTGAGACAGAGATTGCGGTCATCGAACTCCTCGATCCCAGCTACGACCCCGCAACCCGCACAGCGACCTACGAAGTCACGGTCCTGGATGAGTGGCAACGCGAGCTCGGGATTGGTTTTGCACAGGCGCCAGACGACCTGGCCAGCTTCGGCTCGACGTTCGGGGCGGCGCATCTCTTCATCGATGACTGCGCGGATGGATACGTCATCTGCAATGCGACCTCTTCCGAAGAGCCAACCTTCAATATCCCCGCAGGGTTCTGCTATGTCGACGGTTGCTGTCAGCCGTGCACCGACGGATCGAGCATCGACAGCTACTGGGCTGCCCAGTGTTACGCGGCGGAACCGGGTGCCTGTTACGACTGCACGGGTGGGTGTGAGAACGATGGCAACAACTACTGTACGGTGGCGGGATGGAGCACCTGGCTAATTCCCTGTGCGGACTGAGGAAAGTGGGTTCCCACCTCGATGCCGTGGGCAGGCCCCCCATTCATCTCGCCCAGACTCGGCGACGGAGATTGCCGTGGATACCTTATTGCTCATCCTCCGGGTGGGACTGGCGGTCGTCTTTAGTGTCGCAGGGATTGCCAAACTGCTGGACCTCCCTGGCTCGCGCAAGACCGTCGCCGACTTCGGCGTCCCGCGGCGGTTCGCCGCGGGGGCGGGTCTGGCGCTTCCATTGACAGAACTGGTGATTGCATTCCTGTTGCTTCCGGCATCGACCGCTTGGTGGGGGTCACTGGGTGCCCTGGTGCTCCTGCTCACGTTCATCGCAGCGATCAGCATCACCCTGAGCCGCGGACGCGCGCCCGACTGTCATTGTTTTGGCCAGTTGCACTCCGAACCGGCCGGACCAGCAACGTTGGTTCGAAACGGTGTTCTAACGGCGTGCGCCGGTTTGCTCCTGATCGCCGGCCCGTCGGCCGCTGGCGCCAGCCTCGCTGATCCCGTCCGCCGACTTTCGAGCATCGACGGGACGCTCCTCATTGGCGAGTTGCTCCTGTTCGGGCTGGTCGCCATCCTTGGGTGGGCGGTCGTGCAGATGATGGCCCAGAACGGACGGATCCTCGCTCGGCTCGAAACAGACGATGATATGATCGCCGCCGGTGGTTCCGTCGCTGATGTGACGGCGTCCAGTCGGGCCACACATGCTTTGCCCAGCCTCGGAGTCGGCGCAGTGGCTCCTGACTTTACCTTGCCTGACCTCGAAGGAAACAGCGTCACCCTCGCCCAGCTCCGGGCCGAGCATTCGAGGATCCTCTTGCTCTTCACGGACCCAGGGTGCGGTCCCTGCAGGGCCATCCTTCCCCTGGTAAAGCAGTGGCAGGCAGACGCAGGACGTCGGCTGCACATCGAGGTCATCAGTCGAGGGGACCGCGCCGTAAATGAGGAACGGGCCCGAGCCTATTCTTTGAGTCGGGTGTTGCTTCAGGCAGACCGCGAAGTGTCCCGGGCCTATGCAACTGGAGGGACCCCTGCTGCCGTGCTCATCGAGTCGGATGGCACCATCGGAATTCCCGTCGCCGGTGGCGCTGAAGCGATTCACGCGTTGGTGACTACCTTGCTTGGCCTGGAGTCGAAGCCCGCGCAGCCCACCTCCATGCTGCCGCTCACTGGGCGCGCGCCATCCTTCCGGCTCCCCACCGTGAGCGGCGCCGAGGTTTCGCTAGGTGCCCTCCTCGGCCGAGGACGACCAGTGATGCTGCATTTCATGGCTCCAGCGTGTGGACCCTGCTACGAATTGCTCCCGGATATTGGAGGATGGCAGCGCCACTATCACGACCGGCTCACGTCGGTGATCGTGAGCAGTGGCACCGCCCACCACAATCGGTTGATCATGGAGGAATACGGGATCGACCTCGGCTTGGTGCTCCTGCAGGAGGATCGGGAGGTGTTCGATGCCTTCGGGATGCGGCAGATGCCATCGGCCATGGTCATCGGAGACTCCGGAGTCATTGCGTCGGAGCCAAGTTATGGCGTGCATGCCGTCCGTGCGCTCATGGCCGACACGTTGGGGTTGACCCTGCCCGAACTGCCGCAACCGGTGATCACCCGCGTGAACGTCGGGGATCCCGCTCCGGTGTTTGATAGAGTCGACCTGCAAGGTGAACTTCGCCACGTGGGCGCTCCGCATGGCCGGGACACCGTTCTGCTCTTCTGGCGGCCTGGATGTGCGCACTGCGAAGGGCTAGTGCCGGACCTGAAGGCATGGGAAGCGCACCCAGACGCGCCATATATTCTGGTGATTTCCCGAGGACCGAAGGCGCTCAATCGGGAGTTTGGAATTGCATCCCCGATCGTGTTTGACGACGACCGCTTCATCACCCGTACCTACGGCGTCACGGGGACTCCCGCCGCCGTAGTGATTGATGCGAACGGGGTGATCGCCTCTCCCGTGGGTCGAGGCGCCACCGGAGTTCGCGAATTGTTGGAGCCGACGATGACCTTGAGCACGAGCGCCCCTGATTCTCCTGACCAGAGATGACGGACTGACGAGACCGCTCCGAGGATCGCGTTGGACCGCAGGGCCGCCGAGCCGAGATCGTCGATCAACATGGTCCCGCATCCTTCCATGAGCTGATCGCCATCATCGCAGCGTTGATGTGAGGCGCGCATCGGCTCCCCGCCCGGATGCTGTCACGTTGCCGCTGGCGTTGGGATGGAATAAAGATATAGGCGTCAACATTGCAATGCTGCGGGGTTGGGAGGCTCCCTGGCTCCGCCCTAGTATCCCTAACAGAACCCCAGCGGATGGCATGGGTCGTGCCGGGTGATGCGGCATGAGCAAGCCACTCCTTCCCGATGACCTCTGGATCCGGATCGAACCCCTGCTCCCCGTCGTGCCTC
>JBQCJS010000745.1:0-2025 GCA_051952485.1 Thermomicrobiales bacterium
GCGCTCACGTTGCGGGCTGCCTCGGCCACGGCGTGCTGGGCGCCGACGTAGGGATCGAGGTAGCAGTAGCGGGAGTTGCAGTCCAGCGAGGCGGCGATGCCGGTAGGGGTGCCCTTCACGCGGAGCACGGCGGCATCGCCCCGGCCGGGTCCGATCACCGTGTTCGTGAGGATGGTGTGATCGTACTGCTCGTAGACCTCGCGGCGGGAGCCGATGTTCGGCGAGGTCATCATCCGCTCGATCGCCGGGAGCAGGTCGTCCGCCATGAGGTCCTCATGGGCGGTGACGTCCACGGCCGCGCGGGCGGCGTACTCCTCCGGTTGCCAGGCGTCCTTCGGCTCGTAGACCGGGCACTCGTCGATGAAGAACGTGACGGGCACTTCCACCTCGACCGACTCGCCGTCCTTGATGCGGACGATGCCATCGTCCGTGATCGTGCCGATGACGGCGGAGGAGAGCGAGAAGTGATCGAGGACGGCCGTGATCTCCGGCACACGCTCGGGCGGCGCGACGAGCACCATGCGTTCCTGGCTCTCGCTGAGCATCACCTCATAGGCGGTCATCCCAGTCTCTCGGCGGGGCACCTTCTGGACGTCGATCTCGACGCCCACGCCGCCCCGGCTGGCGCATTCCACAACCGAACTGGTGAGCCCGGCGGCGCCGAGGTCCTGCATGGCGACGACGGCATCGCCCTTGAACAGTTCGAGGCAGGCTTCCATCAGCTGCTTCTCGAGGAACGGGTTGCCGACCTGGATCACGCCGCGATGCGACGCCTCCGGGTCGTCCACCGAGGCGAAGGTCGCCCCGTGGAGCCCATCGCGGCCCGTCTCCGCGCCGATGAGGACGAGGACGTTGCCGATGCCGCTCGCCTTCGCCCGCACGATCTTGTCGATCGGGGCGATGCCGACGCACATGGCGTTGACGAGGGGATTGCCGTTGTAGCTGGCGTCGAAGAAGACCTCGCCGCCGACGGTCGGGATGCCGAGGCAGTTCCCGTAACCGCCGATCCCGGCCACCACGTTGTCGAAGAGGTAGCGATTCCGCACATCGTCCAGCGGCCCGAAGCGGAGGCCATCGAGGATGGCGATCGGCCGCGCATTCATCGTGAAGATGTCGCGGACGATGCCGCCGACGCCGGTCGCGGCGCCCTCATAGGGCTCGACTGCACTCGGATGGTTATGCGATTCGACCTTGAAGACCGCCGCCAGCCCGTTGCCGATATCGACCGCGCCAGCGTTCTCACCGGGTCCCTGGACGACCCACAGCGCGTCGTTCGGGAGGGTGCGCAGGTGGGGGCGGGAGTGCTTGTAGCCGCAGTGCTCGCTCCACATCGCGCCGAACATGCCGAGCTCGACGATGGAGGGTTCGCGGCCCAGCAGTTCGACGATCTGCGCGTACTCGCTATCGCTCAGGGCAACTTCGCGCCACTGACCTTCGGCGATGGACAAGGAGGTCTCCTTCGGGGCTCTGGGTGGGCTGGACGACGGCGGTCCGGGCTTCGCGGGGCGACCCTTCGTGAGCCGCTGGCGCGGCCCGGGTCTCGCGCGGCGATGTGTGGGCATCCCGACGCGCGTTTGCCCGTATCTTACCATCCGTGAGCGGCCCGATACGACTCGTTCTCACCTCGACCTGTCACGCACCGGCGCGGTGGACCGTGCGCTGCCGCATGAAGTCTCGCAGGACGTAGCTCCCGAGGCGTGTCGGCGAGGCGTCGATCACCCGGCCACGGTTGACGCGCATCAGGTCACCGATGAACTCGGCCATGTACGGCGTCTGTTCGAGCAGGAAGGTGTTGATGGTGATGTCGTCGCGGGTGCAGCGGATCACCTCCTTCAGCGTCGCCTCGAAGGTCTCCTGCGTCGGTGGATAGGCGAAGAAGACCTCACCATCGACGAGGTGCGCCGTCGGTTCACCGTCGGTGATGACGATGATCTGCCGGTTGCTCCCCTTTTCACGGCCAAGGATCTTCCGCGCTAGTTGCAATCCGTGCTGCAGATTGGTGCCGTACTGGTATTCGTTCCACGT
>JBQCJS010000746.1:0-2711 GCA_051952485.1 Thermomicrobiales bacterium
TGCAACCACGACACCAACGCGCACGGCGACCGCCACGGCGTCTCCGACTGGCACCCTCGCCGCGACATCGACCGCGACCACCACGAGTACCGCGACAGCCACGGCCACTGCCACCCGCACCGCGACCTCGGTTCCGGCGACGGCAACCGCGACGGCCACCGCCACCGCCACCGTGACGCGGACGGCGACCTCGGCCCCGGCCACGGCGACACCGACCCGCACGCTGACCCCGACCATCGCGCCGACCGCGAACCCGGGCACCGGGCGCATCACCGGCACCGGCGGCGACGGCGTCAATTGCCGGTCCGGCGCCGGGACGGGCTACAGCGTGATCACCGTCCTCGCCGAGGGGGCGACGGTGCCGCTGAATGGCACGGCATCCGGCGGCTGGCAGCCGGTGATCTGCGGCGGACGTGCCGGGTACGTCTCGACCGCCTACATCACGGTCGTGACCCCGCCCTCCACCGCGACGCCGACGCCCACCCGGACGCCGACCGTGGTCGTCTCGCCGTCGCCGACCCGGACTCCCGGACCGAGCCCGACCGCCTCGGCGACCCCGACCCGGACGCCGACGGGCGTCGCCACGGCGACCCGGACCGCGACGGCGACAACCGCGCCGACCGCCAGCCCGGGCACGGGCCGGATCAGCGGCACCGGCGGCGCGGGCGTGAACTGCCGGTCCGCCGCCAGCACCAGCGCCGGCGTGATCACGGTCCTGGCCGAGGGCGCGACCGTGCCCCTGCGCGGGACGGCCGTGAATGGCTGGCAGCCGGTGACGTGCGCGGGGCAGGCCGGGTGGGTTTCCTCCGCCTACATCACCATCGTCACGCCGCCGGCAACGGCAGTCCCGACCGCGACGCGCACACCAACCGTCGCCGGGCCGACGCCAACCCGGACGCCGACGAAGGTCGTGACCCCGACCTCCACCCCGACGTCCGGCGGCACGGGCCGGATCACGGGGACCGGTGGTGTGGGGGTGAACTGCCGGTCCGCCGCGAGCACCAGCGCGAGTGTCATCACCGTGCTGGCCGAAGGGGCCACGGTACCCCTGCGCGGGGCGGCATCCGGGGGTTGGCAACCAGTGACGTGTGCGAGCCGCGCCGGATGGGTCTCCTCCGCCTACATCACGGTCGTCTCCGGATCGGGCACCGGGGCGGCGACCATCGTCCCGTCCGCCACGGCGTCTCCCACCGCCACTGCTACCGCCTCCGCCACGGAGACGACCGCGCCCACCGCGACGGCGACCCTGACGACGACGTTCGAGCCCACGGCGACCGAGATGGCGACGGTCGTGCCCACATCCACCTCCACCTCCACGCCTACGACCACTCCTGAGCCGACACACACGGCCACGCTGACGGCGACAACCACCGTCACCAGTGAACCCACGGCTACCGCCACCGCGACGAACGACGCCAGCGCCGCATCGGGGCAGGTGGGCACGGTGTCCGGGACGGGCGGCGAGGGTCTCCTCTGCCGGAGCGCCGCGTCCGGGGATGCCGAAGTGCTGGCGACCGTCCCGGAGGGCACGACGGTGGTCGTGACGGGCGAGGCGGTCGATGGCTGGGTGCCGGTACTCTGTGCCGATGGAGTGCCGGGCTACGTCTCGGCGACCTATCTCGTCATCGGCAGCGGGGATGTGAGTGGACCCCCGACGCCGAACCTGCTGCCAACCCTGCCATCGGTGGAGGCCAGCGTCGAGCCGACAACGGAGGGGGCCGCCTTCGAGACCATCGAGCCGACCGCCGAGGTCGCGACCGAGGAACCGACGGCAGTCCCGACCGAGACGCCGTTGCCGGTGGCCAACATCACGGACAGCGAAGGCAGCGCCGCCGCCTGGTATGCCGTGGACAACGACCCCTCGACGAGCTGGACGGTCTGGCCCTCCCTCTCGCCGACGCGGGTGACGCTGACGGTCGATCTCGGGTCCGTGCAACCGGTGGACCGGCTCACGCTGGAGACGGACGCCTGGAATACGCTGCCGTATACGGAGGTCTGGCTTTCGGACGACGGGGTAACGTGGTGGAACGTGACCCAGGTCGATGGGGCGAGCCTCCAGCCGGATGTGGCCGCCACCGTGCCGCTTGGGTACTGGACGCGGTTCGTGATGCTGGTGGTGCCGCACGCCGACCAGACCGGGCTGGCCGCGTTCGGGGGCATCCGGCAACTCGACCTGTGGGCGACGGTGAACGGGGACGCGCTGCCGTTGACGGCGTTCGGGGTGCCGGTGACGCCCGAGCCGGAACCGACGCAACCGGTGGACGCCGTTCCGACCGATGTGCCGGCGGTCGAGACCGTCGCGCCAGTGGAGACGGCCGCACCGGTGGAAACGACCGCGCCTATCGAGACGGAGGCGCCGGTTGATGGCGCGCCAACGGTCGAGGCGACCGCGCCGTAGGGGGCGTTCCTGGCGGTGGATGACGCGGAACCCGGTGGTGGAAATGCCACCGGGTTCCGGCGTTCCCCGCGTTGAAAAGAGGGGCCGAACGGGGTATGATTGTGCCATCGAAGCGAACGCATGTTCTGATTCCTGATGAGGGAACGAATGCTGCGGCAGCTTGGATTCGTGCCCCGTCATCCCCTCGGGGAGGGGCGGGCATGGCTGGATTCGCGTCCATTCGCCGGATGACCGGCTGGTCCCACAACGAGCGCCGAAGCGCCACGAAGCCGCGCGAACAGCGCGCGAGAGCTTCCACGGGAAAGGGTTCTCT
>JBQCJS010000747.1:0-2394 GCA_051952485.1 Thermomicrobiales bacterium
GATCCTCCCGCCGAGGTCTACCGGGTGCGCCCGGCAGTGGCGCATGGTTTCTCGCGCGGCACCGCCGGCCAGACACGCTGGACGTTCTGACCCATCGCTGCGACCCGGATTCCGCACGCTGGAAGAAGTCACCCCCCGCTGGCGGCGGTACCGTGGTGGTGCCGTCCGGGATCGCCCCGGACAGAAAGGAGCCAACCTTGGCCGACATCGCACCCGCCCCAGCCACCACCCACGCCCTGCCACCGGTCGTCTCCCGCCCTGAATGGGAGGCAGCCCGCCAGGACCTCCTGCAGCAGGAGAAGGCCCTGACGAAGCAGGCCGATGCGGTCGCCGCCGCCCGTCGCCGCCTGCCGATGGTGGAGATAACGAAGGAGTACACCTTCACCGGCCCTGACGGCGAACGCTCGTTCCCCGACCTCTTCGCAGGACACCGCCAGCTGATCGTCCATCACTTCATGTTCGATCCGGAGTGGGACGAGGGGTGCCCCAGTTGCTCCAACCTCGCCGATTCGTTCCCGCACCTGGCCCACCTGCACGCGCGTGATATCGCGGTCGTCCGTATCTCGCGGGCGCCATACCCGAAACTCGCGGCCTACAACGCGCGCATGGGCTGGGTTGTTCCCTGGTTCTCCTCGTTCGGGTCCGATTTCAACCGGGACTTCGGCTACACGGACGACAACGGCGAGATGCCGGGCACCAGCGTCTTCCTGCGTGATGACGCTACCGGCCGGATCTTCCAGACCTACACGACCACCGGACGCGGCGTCGAATCGCAATCCAGCGAGGCCGGCTATCTCGACATCACCCCCTACGGGCGGCAGGAGGATTGGGAAGACTCCCCAACCGGGTGGCCGCAGCAGCCCGCCTTCTCGTGGACGAGGCGTCACGACGAGTACGATTCGAACGGCTAGATCGAACCGTCACGCACGCACAAGGAACCACCACCATGTCATCGTCACCAGCCGGCCCATCGTCCTCCTCCGCGTCGCCCGCCCCGGCCGCCCAGAACGGCGCGGCATCCGGGCGGCAACGCCCCGAGCGGATCGGGCTGGCCGGCTGGATCGTGAGCGGCGTGGTCGCCCTCTTCACCGTCATCGACGGGATCACGAAGATGGCCCATGCCGATGCCGCCGTCGAGGGCACCGTCTCACTCGGATTCCCGGAACGCTACCTCTTCGCGATCGGCCTCACGCTGGTGATCTGCACCCTGATCTACATGGTGCCCTTCACCAGCCCGATCGGCGCGGTCCTGCTCACCGGCTACCTCGGCGGCGCCACCGCGATCCAGGTCCGGGTGGAGAGCGCGAACTTCCTGTTCGCCCTCTTCCTCGGCGTGCTGGTCTGGGTGGGCCTCCTGCTGCGCGATGCCCGTCTCCGCGCACTCCTGCGCGAATCGCTCATCGGCTGACTCCCATCGTCCGTCCCCAGAACCCGTGAGTCCCCACGTCAGTGGACGTGGAGTTGGCTTCCCATTCCCGGAAAGGACCATCCATGACCGATACCATCACGACCACCGCTACCGCGCTGCCCCCGGTCGTCTCCCGCGAGGCATGGGAGGCCGCCAGCACCAGCCTCCTGGCGAAGGAGAAGGCGCACATGCGCGCCGGGGATGCCCTCGCCGCCGAACGCCGCCGCCTCCCGATGGTCGAGATCGTCCAGGACTACACGTTCGACACGCCGGACGGTCCACGCACCCTGCGCGACCTCTTCGACGGTCGCAGCCAGCTGGTCGTCTACCACTTCATGTTCGGCCCGGACTGGGATGCCGGGTGCGATGGCTGCTCCATGGTCGTCGACAACCTGGACCATCCGGCCCACCTGAATGCCCGCGATGTCAGCCGCGTGCTCGTCTCCCGCGCCCCGTTGCCGAAGCTGGAGGCGTACAAGGCGCGCATGGGCTGGACGGAGCCGTGGGTCTCGTCGTTCGGCACGAGCTTCAACGAGGACTTCGGCGCGACGGTCGATGGCGAGGAGCATCACCGGCTCAGCGTCCTCCTGCGGGACGCCGCCTCCGATCGCGTCTTCCTGACCTACCAGACGCAGGACCGCGGGATCGAGTCGCTGGTCAACACCTTCCACCTCCTCGACCTCGTGCCCTACGGACGGCAGGAGGAGGGGGACGACGTGCCGGAAGGCTGGCCGCAGGGGCCGCGCTACACCTGGTGGAAGCGCCACGACGAATACGCGACCGATGGCCTTCCCGCCCCGTCGACGACGGCACTCGGCGATGCCGTCTCCGGCAGCGGTTGCCCGCACTGCCACTGACCGACATCCGCAAGACGGGCAGGGGCGGGCATCGCATGGATGCTCGCCCCTTCCTGTTTCTGTTGCCGCGTGCGCGTCAGGCTGCGTTCGTCGGTGAGGTCGCCACCGCGCCATCGCCCGATCCGGTCC
>JBQCJS010000748.1:0-5628 GCA_051952485.1 Thermomicrobiales bacterium
ACCCTTGTGGTTTGCCGCCTTCCCTACACATGCCAGGTAAGGCGAGACGATCCACTGAAGTTGAAGGGACAATCCCTCCACGCCCGGATGGGCAGGGTGGGGCATTGTGGCTTTCCGGAACCTGCCATACCGTGTCGCCACACGCGCGACGACAGGACAGGGGGCACGCGCAGGGGACCGGTACCCGTTCCCTGCCGACCCGGCGAGGAGAGAGGCAGATGGTGGCGGCACCCGAGGAAACGGCGGCGATCCAGCAGGCGCGAACGGGGATCGTGGACTGCGATGTCCATCCCTATCCGCGCAGCAACGACGAGATCCGGGCCTATCTGCCGATGCCGTGGCGCGACCGCTTCGGCGGGGGAGGACGCGGCTTCTATGGCAACCCCGTTCACGGCTCGCGGCTGGACAGCAACCCGCCCGCCGGCGGCCCGGCGGGGTCCGACCCGGATTTCCTGCGCACGCAGCTGATCGACGAATACGGTATCGCCTACGCGATCCTGCTGCCCCGCGCCTTCGCGAACCTCCACCCGGACCCCGACATGGGGACGGCGATCGCGGCGGCCTTCAACGACTGGCTCGCCGATACCTGGCTCTCGCGGCACAACGCGGACGGCGTCTTCAAGGGGTCGATCACGATCAACATCCAGGACCCGGTTGCCGCCGCCCGCGAGATCGACCGCTGGGCCGGGCATCCCCATTTCGTGCAGGTGATGACCGATTCCGGCGCCCGCGCGCCCCTCGGCCAGCGGCAGTACTACCCGATCTACGAGGCGTGCGAGCGGCACGGGCTGCGATTCGCCGTCCATCCCGGCACGGACGGGATGGGGATCAACGTCCAGCCGACGCCGGGCTACCCGACCCACTACATCGAATGGCACACCTGTCTCTCCCTGGCTTTCCAGGCGCACCTCGTCAGCCTGCTCACGGAGGGCGTCTTCGAACGGTTCCCCGGCCTTGGCGTCACGCTGACCGAAGGCGGCGTAGCCTGGCTGCCCGCGCTGATGTGGCGGCTGGACGCGGAGTGGAAGGCGCTCCGGTCCGAGGTGCCGTGGCTGACGAAGGCCCCATCGGCCTACCTGCGCGATCACGTCCGCCTCTCCAGCCAGCCGCTCGAGAACCCGGACGATCCCCGCCAGTTGCTCCAGGTGTTCGAGATGATGGATGCGGAGCATATCCTGATGTTCGCCAGCGACTATCCGCATTGGGACTTCGATTCCCCCACCCACGCCTTCCCGAAGCTGCCCGCCGATCTCCGCGAGCGCATCTTCTCGCGCACGGCCCGGGCCTGGTACGGCCTCCCGGACGCACCGCAGCCACTGGAGCGGGAGTAGCGACATGGGGCGTCATGTGGTGGGGCGTGTGGGAGAGATCGCCCCGGGCGGACGGAAGATCGTGGAGGCGGAGGGGCGCTCCATCGGCGTCTTCAATGTGAACGGGACCTTCTACGCGCTGCGGAACAGCTGTCCCCACCAGGCCGCGCCCCTCTGTCTCGGCTCGATCAAGGGCATGACCATGCCCAGCAAGCCCGGCGAGTACATCTGGGCGCGGGAGGGCGAGATCCTGCGCTGCCCGTGGCACGGCTGGGAGTTCGACATCCTCACCGGCCGCTCGATCTTCAACCCGCATCGCACGCGGGTGAAGGCGTACGACGTGACGGTGGAAGCGGGGGCGGCGGAGCCGGAGGACGAATCCGTGGAGACCTTCGACGTCCGTGTCGAGGATGGGTGGGTGATTCTCCACGTCTGATCCCTGGAAGCGGCAAGCCCGCTCCCCGCGTGCGACACTTGGCGCGGTCCCGGCGCCCGGTCGGCGTACGGTGATGCCCGGTGGAGGGTGTCGCGAGGCCTGACCAGCCGCCCATGCGAGGCAGTGTCCGGTGCCAGACGATATCCGTCCTCCGTCCGCATCCGAGCCATCCGATCCGCCTGCCCCCGAGGCAGCGATGGACGAGCCGCTTTCCGGCCGCCGGTCCTTCGGCCGGCAGGTCGGTGATGGCCTGCGCGCCTTCATCCACCGCCTGCGCTCCGTGGACGGCATCGTCTGGGGTGTGCTGCTCCTGATCCTGGTGGCCTGGTTCGTCTGGGACCAGCGGGCCGATGTCCAGCACACGATCCGGGTCCTGCGCGGGGCAAACGGATGGTGGCTGGCCGCGATGTTCCTCGCCGCCCTGGCCCTGCACATGACGTTCGCGCTGACCCAGACCTCGTTGCTGAAGGTGCTGGGCCACCGCATTCCGCTCTGGCCGTCCATCACCACCTATGTGGAGCGGCAGACCGTCTCCACCGTCGTCCCGTTCGGGCAGGCGCCCTCGTTCGTGCTGCTGGTGAAGCGCTTCGCGAAGTACGGCGTGACGCAGGACGACGCGATCTATTCCGGCATCCTCTACAGCATCATCGGCTACGCCTCGTTCGCGCTCTTCCTGCTGCCGATCATGGTCTGGCTCGGCCTGAGCGGCCGGGTGACGCAGGCGATCCTGATCGCGGCGATCATCCTGATCGTCGTCGTGCTGCTCCTGGCGACCGGGGGCATCCAGGTCCTGCGCGGGAAGCGCCTGCCCGCCCCGGTCGAAGACCGGATTCCGGATCGCGTCCACTCCTTCGTCGAGACGGCGCGCGGTCATCGGCTCGGCTTCTGGCACGTCCTTCCCGCGTTCCTGTGGGCCTTCCTCGGGGATGCGCTCGGCGTGCTGACGCTCTATCTCGCCCTGCGCGCCGTCGGGAACGATCCCTCCATTGGCGTCGCCGTGGCTGGCTACACCATCGGCACGCTCTTCATGCTCGTGGCGCCGCTCTTCCAGGGCCTCGGCGTGGTCGAGCTGTCGATGACCCTGCTCCTGCAGCAGCTCGGCGTGCCCCCCGCCCACGCGCTCGGCGCGACGTTGCTCTACCGCGTTGCAGATGTCTGGCTCCCGGTCCTGTTCGGGGTGGCGGTGCAGGGGCGCACGCAGCGGGCGATGACGGGACTGCCTGCGCGGTTGCCGGCCCTCTGGACGGGCTTCAACGGCGTCGTCTCCATCCTCTCGGTGATGCCGCATCCCGTCCATCACACGCTGAAGCCGCACGGTGGGGAGGCCGAGTTCGCGACCTTCACGCTGGTCAATGCCTCGCGCTCGATCACGCTGGGCGTCGGGTTCCTGCTGATCCTGCTCTCCTACGGCCTCTGGCGACGGCGGAGGGCGGCCTGGCTGATCGCGGTGGTGCTCACCGCGGCGATCGTCGGCGCCCACTTCGGGAAGGGGCACGATCATCTGGCGACCGCCGTCGCCATCGTCAACCTCATCCTGCTGATGATCTATGCGAACCGCTTCACCGTGCGTTCCGATCCTCCCACGCTGCGGCGGGGCCTGATCGTATGCGCGACGATGCTGGTCGCTGCGCTGGCCTACGGGGTGTTCAGCCTCTGGATTCTCGACAAGCACCAGTTCGGCGTGGAGTTCTCGTTCCGGGATGCGATCGAGCAGAGCCTGGAACTCTACTTCGGCCTCGATTCCGCCGGCCTCGTCCCCCGCACGCCCTACGCGCACTGGCTGGTCGATTCCTTCCACCTGATCGGCGCCCTGACGGCCGTCGTGTTCGCGTTCGCCCTGCTGCGTCCCTACGTCTGGCGCCACCGGACCGTGCCCGCCGAACGCGCCCGCGCCCGCGACCTGATCCTCCAGTTCGGCGATTCGTCGGAGGATGTGTTCAAGTACTGGCACGACAAGTCGTTCTTCTTCGGCAGCCACAGCCAGGGCGTGATCGGCTACGGCGTCTCCTCCGGGGTCGCGCTCGTCCTCGGCGACCCGGTCGCGGCGGACGATGAGGCGTTCGATCGCGTCCTGCGCGAGTTCCTGGACTTCTGCGACCTCAACGGCTGGAGCCCCGCGTTCCATCACGGCACGCCCAGGCGGCTCGAGGCCTACCATCGGGCCGGGCTGGTCTCCCTGCGGATCGGCGCGGAGGCGGTGGTGGATGTCGACACCTTCTCGACCGCCGGCAAGCATGGCAAGGGCTTCCGCAACCTGCTCAGCCGCTTCCGGCGCGACGGGTGGTCCCTGGTCGAGTGGCTGCCGCCGCAGTCGGACGAGCGGATGCGCGAGCTGAAGGCGGTGTCCGACGAGTGGCTGACCCTGGAGGGGCGGCGGGAACGCGGCTTCACCCTCGGGGCGTGGGAGGATGCCTACATCCGCGATTCCACGATCCTCGCCGTGCAGCACGAGAGCGGACAGGTCGCGGCCTTCGTCAACCTCATCCCCGACGGCACGCCGGGCGAGATGACCTTCGACCTCATGCGCCACCGGGTCGATGCGCCGAACGGGGCGATGGACTTCGTGATGCTCTCCATGATCGAGTACGCACGCGTGCACGGCTTCCACGCGCTCTCGCTGGGGATGGTCCCCTTCGCCGACACGCCCGCCGACGAGGACGAGGGCGTGCGCCAGCAGGCGTTGTCGTTGCTGACGCGCAACTTCGACCGCATCTTCGCGGCGACAACGCTCTTCGCCTACAAGGACAAGTTCGACCCGCGCTGGGACCCGCGCTACCTGGTCTACAAGTCGGACGCGGCGCTCCCCGCGATCGGCCTCGCGATCACCCGCCTGAGCGAGCGCCCCTTCGCGCACGGCGTGACGGACGACGACGGGGCGGCCTTCGACCCTGCGGCATCCTCCACTGTGCCACCGGACGTGCCCGCGCTGGAGGAGAGCGACAGGGACGGCGGATCGGACCGACCGGCGACCTCCTCGCCCGCTCCGGGGCCGGCCCGATGAACGCGGTGATGGCCAGTGGGCGGACCGATCCGCGACGGCGGGTCCATCGCCATGGCGCACATGGGCGGAGATCGTGTGTGATGACCGGCAGGCGGACCGACCGGCGATCCGCAGCGCGTCGGGGCCCTGTGAACCGGGGTGGCCGATGAGCGCAAGGCAACCCCGGACAGGTTCCCCGTTCCCGTTTCTCGCTCCGCTTTCCTCGTTCCTCCAGCCGTTGTTCGATCTGTTGCGGCGCCGGATTCCGGACCGCTCGCCGCTGGGGCTGGCGCGGACCTATCCGGCGACGATCCTCCTGCTCGCCACGATCATCCTCTCCGACCTGGTGACGTGGGGGCAGTCGTGGGCGACCTACGAGCCGAACGTGCTGAACAAGCTCGGCCTGGACTGGGACACCCTGGTGCAGGGGCAGGTCTACCGCATCTTCACGAGCACCTTCGTGCAGTCGGTTTCCGGCATCCACTTCTCGATGGTCGTGGTGTTGCTGACCGCCTACGTGCTGGCGGAGACCTTCGCAGGGAGCGCCGCGCTGATCTGCGTGGTCTTCCTGAGCGACTGGTTCGCCTCGGTGATGGGCCTGCTGACGTTCCGCCTGCTGGCCGAACTCGGGTCCGAACGGGCGGCGTCGCTCCTGCACGCGCCGGACGCGGGATCGTCCGCGACGGCGCACGGGGCCTACGCGCTGGCCGCCGCGACGTTGCTGCCGCGCAAGCTGGCGATCGCCCTCTTCGCGTTGCTGCTGACGGTGACGGCGGTGTTGTTCTTCGAGCAGCAGATCGGGGCGTCGGTGGCGCACTAGTATTCGGCGCTCTTCGGGGGAGCGGTGGGGTGGTTCATCCTGCGCCAGCGCCTCTATCCGGAAGAATACGGACGGGCGTGAG
>JBQCJS010000749.1:0-2137 GCA_051952485.1 Thermomicrobiales bacterium
GGAGCTGGACCGCGACGAGTACGAGGCGGAGATCGAGACGGCGCGCCTGACGGACGAGTGGCGGCGCTCGGTGGACCGCGCGGAGCAGGATGTACGCCGGGCCGTGGAGCGGAGCGTGGCGGAACACGGTAACGACGTGGAGGGAATGCGCGACCCGGTATTCGGGATTCCCGAATTCATCCTGCGGGCGTAACGGCTCGCGCCGAATCGAGACGACAGGCGATGGCCAGGTGCGGCATGCATCTGGCCCTTTGTCCTTGCCGCTACGGGCGGCCGACCGCTGGGAACGCTGCCACTATCCCACTCGCTGCAGGAGCGCGATGACCGCGACGGCCGTCACCATCGCCAGGAGGACGTTCCCGGAGCGCTTCGCGATCAGCCAGGCGACGCCCGCCGCCACCATGCCTGGCCAGCCCGCGCGGACGATCGCCGGGGCGACCAGGGCCATGAGCGTCACAGCCGGTAACTGGTCGATCCATCCGAGGACCGGCGATGAGTCCGGGATCCTGGCGGCCAGCAGGATGCCGCCGATGCGGGTCAGGTAGAGGATGATCGCCATGCCGAGGACGGTGATCGCGAGTTCGGGCACACTCATCGGGATGCCCTCTCGGAGGCGGCGCGCCTTCCGGATGAGGCCAGGACGATGCTCGCCGCGCGTCCCGCCAGTGCCCCGATGTGGATGTACCACTGGCCGGGCCGCCATCGTTCGGTCGCGATCGCGACACCCCCGGCGACCGCGAGCGACAGATAGGCCGGTTTGCCCGCGGTCATCCCGGCGAGGAGCGCGATGAAGGTCGCAGTGGCCGCGAAGCCGATCCCGAAGGCCGCCGGGTCCGGCATCGTGCCCCCGAGCGTGATGCCCACCGCCGTCCCCGCCGTCCAGCATGCCAGCATCACCAGGCCACTGCCCAGGAAGAAGCCGAGGTCGCCCCGGCGGTTCTCCTGCCGCGCAGTCGTGAACTCCCGATGCGAGAGTCCCCACACTTCGTCCGACATCACGAAGGGTACCGCCAGTCGCACGCGGAGCGGTTGGCCGGTGAACCACAAGCGCGTCGTGAGGCCAAGCAGGACGTAGCGGAGGCTGACCAGGAGCGTCGTGCTCCAGATCGCGAGCAGGCCCGCCTGTGAGGCGATGAGGTCGACCGAGGCCATCTGCGCGGCTCCGGAGTAGACGAGGCCGCTCATCCCGATCGCTCGCCCATCCCCCAGGACAGGAACCGCCCCCGCGATGACGCCAAAGGCCATGCCGAAGACGAGGCTGCCAAGCCCGAGCGGCAGCGTGATGAGAACGCCGCGCCGGACGCCATGGCTCGTCAGCGCCATCGGGGCCGGGACGGCGGGCGGCGCATTGCCGACAGGGGAATCCTGAGCGCAAGGCAAGGTCGTCAATGCCTCCTCCTCTCCGTCACCAGTGTAGGTAGATGGATGGTGACGGAACGATCCTACCAGGCGTCGGGTTACCTGTCAATCGCGTATACTGGTGACGATCAAGGAGGAAGCGATGCTGGATTCGACCGTTGTTCCCGTTCGCCCCAACGGGCCGGATTCCAAACGGCCGGCCGCGCCCGGGGAGCTGGCGCTCGTTCAGGCGTTCATCAATGCCATCGATCGGGAGGAAGGGATCGAGGAGTGGCCGACTACCGCGCACTTGGAGCGCTGGCTGGTCGATCGCGGACTGATCGATCCGGACGGCGCACCGCTGGTCGATGCCGATCTGGCGCGGGCGATCGCGATGCGGGAAGCTCTGCGCGACCTCATCGCGTGGAGCAACGGGGACCGCACCGGAACGAGCTCGCTGGAGCGCCTGGACGGGGCGGCGGGAGAGAGGGCCCGTACGCTGAGGGTGGAGATCGATGACGGGGGTGCGCTCGTCCTTGTCCCGGTCGCGATGGGCCTGGACGGCGCCTTCGCGCGGTTGCTCGCGACCGTGTACCGCGCGCAGGCGGACGGAACGTGGGACCGGATGCGGCTCTGCCGGAATCCCGACTGCCGGTGGGCGTTCTACGATGCGTCGAAGAACCGGTCGTCGGTGTGGTGCGACATGGCGATGTGCGGCAGCCGGCACAAGGCGCGGACGTATCGTGCCCGGCATCGGGGCGGCGGTGGACGTGAATCGGAGCGATAGCCGGTCCTCGCG
>JBQCJS010000750.1:0-2262 GCA_051952485.1 Thermomicrobiales bacterium
GCACGAAACGGGCGATGCCATCCGTCGTGATATGGAGCCCGGAGCCGCCGATGCTCCGCCCCTGGGGATCGGCATCCCAGGTCGGGTTTTCGATACCGAGTGGCTCGAAGAGGCGCGGGCGCAGGTAGTCGACCAGGACCTCGCCGGTGAGCTGGGTGATGATCGCGGAGAGCATGTAGGTGGCGGCGGTGTTATAGACGAACCAGGTGCCCGGCTCGTGCTCCACCGGCAACGAGAGGAACGTGCGCGGCCAGTTGTCGTCCTCGCCACCCCAGACGGCGCCGGTGGTGTCCTCGTGGTGGCCGGTGTTCATCGAGAGGAGATGCTTGACGGTCATCGCCTTCAGGTTGTCGCTGGGATGCTCCGGGGCGTCGTCCGGGAAGAACGACAGCACCGGATCGTCGACGCTGAGCAGCCCTTCGGCAACGGCGATCCCGATCGCCGACGACGTGAAGCTCTTGCTGAGGGAGAAGAGCATGTGCGGAAGATCGGGCGTGTACGGCTTCCACCACCCTTCGGCGACCACGCTGCCGTGCCGCAGGAGCATGATGCTCTGCAACGCATCGAGCGGGTGGGTGTTCTTCCGCCCGGTCTCGACGGCCTCGATGAAGGCGAGGATGCCGGCCGAGAAGACTCCCTGGGCTTCCGGTGTGCTGCGGGGAAACAGGTGCTGGGACATGGTGTGCCTCCCTGGGGGCTGATGCGTGACCTGATGCTGGCGGCGTCAGGGTAGCACGGGGCGGCACGGATGGGAGGGGCGGGCGCGGCTGCGGGCGACGGCGATCAGGGTTCGACGCGGGTGACGCCGGGGAGGCGGTTCATCTTCCGGTCGAAGGTGTAGATCTGCGTGAGACCGAGATGGCGAGCGTAGAGCAGGTGGTAGCAGTCCGCGAAGGAGAGCGGAGTTTCCTTCACCCAGAGCTCAAGCGATTCGACCAGGATGGCTCGCTCGGCACATATGAGGTGTTCGAGTGCGAGGAGCCGTATCAGCGCATGTCGCACACGCGCTCTCGGCAGTTTTTCGAGCCGGCTCATGGTGAATACCGTCTCGAACACCACGGTCGGTCCAAGAACACCGGTTTCCTGGCCGAGAGCGATCCTGGCAAAAAGCGCTGAGGAACGAGGCGAGTGATCTGGATGATTCTGTAGCAAGTGGCAGATGACAACATTGGAGTCAATGAATGTTGTCTTCATGCCCAGCATCTTCCATCGACTTCATCACCGCGTCGGCGATCGCCTCTTCGGCCAGGCGGCGCCAGTGGGAGGGGAGGTCCTCGTGACTGACGCCAGGCGGGACAATCACATCGTCAATGTACTCATGGAGAATGCCGGCAGTGCTTTGCACAAGCCAGAGCTGGTATTCCGTGCTTGTCTGCTCGGCGTCAGGTTCCGGGGGAACCGTCCACGTGGAACTGCTGGGCGCATCCGGGCGATCGTTCGCCGCGTGATGGGGACGGACAACGATGTCGCCGGATTCGTCCAGGAGCAGGTTGACCATGCCATCGGACGTGCCGATACCGCTCTCCTCGAGCATGTCTTCGGGCAAGGTGATCGTACCGTCCCGGATTTCGACTTTGCGCGGTGACATGACCATCGTCCGGCGCTCCTTTCGCGAGGACCGATCCTCCATGCCATTGTAGCGACCGGGTGTCTTCCGAAGCCGGAGACGGGCGGGCTGGCATCGTGCCAACCCGCCCGTCGAGTTCAGCGCATCACTCGTCCGAACGCGCGCGTCAGGAGGCCGGGACCGGGTCGCCGATCGCGGCGCGGACCTGCTGCGCCGCCTCGACCATGTTCCGCAAGGCGGCCTCCGTCTCCGGCGCCTTCCGCGTCTTCAGGCCGCAATCCGGGTTCACCCACACCCGCTCGCGGTCCAGCACGGAGAGGGTCGCCTCCAGGTTCCGCGCGATCTCCTCCGTAGGAGGGACGCGCGGGCTGTGGATGTCGTAGACACCCGGACCCACGCCCTTGTCGTAGCCCTGCTCCCGGAACGATCGCAGCAGCTCCAGCCCGGAGCGCGCGTTTTCGATCGAGATCACGTCCGCATCCAGGTCGCTGATCGCCCCGAAGATGTCGCCGAACTCGGAGTAGCACATGTGCGTGTGCACCTGCGTCTCCGGCGCGGCCCCGGCGGCGGTGATCCGGAAGCACTCGACCGCCCAGTCGAGGTAGGCCTGCCAGTCCTCGCGGCGCAGCGGCAGCCCCTCGCGCAGCGCGGCCTCGTCGATCTGGATCATCGCAATCCCCGCGGCGTCGAGGTCG
>JBQCJS010000751.1:0-9854 GCA_051952485.1 Thermomicrobiales bacterium
CGGATCGATTCGATCTCCGGGAGCGTCGTGTGGTCCTGCTCCAGGATCAGGGAGCCGAGGTTGGGCAGCGTCGCGGCGGCGTCGATGATGTCCTGGATCGGGAGGACGCCGGTGCCGATCTCGGTGAACGCCAGCGGGTCCTTCCGCTCGACGAACACATCGTGATCGATGTTCTCCGTGGGGGAGACGACCCCATCGAACAGGTCGAGCGG
The DNA here is from genome assembly GCA_051952485.1 of Thermomicrobiales bacterium. Lineage (GTDB taxonomy): Bacteria > Chloroflexota > Chloroflexia > Thermomicrobiales > UBA6265 > JASGDN01. The sequence goes on from JBQCJS010000751.1 coordinate 213, forward strand.
CTGCCGCGCATCCGCCGGGAAGTCCTTCTGGTGCAGGAGGACGATGCGTTCCGGGACGCGCTGCATCCAGGCGATCGGGTCCTGCCCGCCGCGATACATCCAGTAGGTGTCCAGTTCGAGGAAGACCAGCTCCGGGTCGGTGTTGGCGAGGATCAGGTCGTAGACGTAGTCGCCGCCGGAGCCGCCGCCGGGGCCGTCGCCGAAGCGCTGGAACTCCTGGAAGTGGTTGTGGTAGTAGAAGCGCATTCCGTGGGCTTTCGCGAGCGCCCCCACCTGGTTGAAGGTCTCGCAACGCCGCAGCACGTAGTCGCGGTCGTTGTAGGGAAAGAACTCGATATCGCAGCCGAACTGGGTGTTGCCCAGCTCCGCCTGGTACTCCAGGACACCGGGGAGGATGTCCACATCCAGCGGATTGACGTGGCACCCCACGATGCCGAGCCCGAGGGCATCGAGCTTCTCGCGAAGCTCCCGCGCGCCGACGCCGAACCCGACCCCGGGATCGTGACGCGCGTTGTGGTTGGCCGCTTCGAGATGGATGAATCCCACCTCGGCGATGGCTTCCAGGGTGCCCCACGGATCGCGCTTGAGTTCGTTGCGCACGGAATAGAGCTGAAGTCCGACCGGGATGGTCACGGCGGGGTCCTTTCGTCAGGGCAAGGTCTGTGTGCCATTCATTATGCCCACGTCCGGTTCAGGTCGTCGTGTCGGCAATGACCGCTGCGATCACGCGGCGCTGGCGGTCACGTTCCGCCGGGGGAGCGCCCGCCATCCCGGCCACGACGATCAGCGCCTTCCACAGCGTCCAGCCCGCGCCGCGCTCCCACGTCGCAGCGTCGAGCGACAGGGCATCCCGGAACGCCCGCCGGCTCTCGCCGTGAAAGAGATTCCAGGCGATCGCGAGGTCGCACGCCGGGTCGCCGACGCCTGAGGTGCCGAAGTCGATCACCGCGCTCAAGCGCCCGTCCTGCACCAGCAGGTTGCCCGGCGCGATATCGCCGTGGAACCAGACCGGATCGCCCACCCACCGCGAGGCCAGCGCCCGGTCGATCACCGCCGTCGCACGCTCCGCGTCGATCTCCCCGGCCAGCGCGGCGATCGCCTCTCGCGCCTCGGACGCGTAGACATCGAGCGGGCCACCCCGCCAGAAGTTGTGGGGACCGGGCGAGGGTCCACCGGTCGCGTCGATCCGCTGGAGGGCCAACAGGAACGCGGCGAGATCGGTCGCGAAGCGCACCAGGTCGGTGGGAGGGGCCTGCATCGCGGTCTCGCCATCGATCCAGCCATAGACCGACCACGGCCAGGGAAACTGCCCATCTGGCGCGCCAAGGCCGAGCGGCGTCGGAATCGGCAGCGGCAAGTGCGGGGCGAGGAAGGGCAGCCAGCGTTGCTCCTTCGCCACCTGCCCCGCGTACCCCTCGGCGCTCGGCAGGCGGACGGTCATCCGCTCCCCGAGGTGGAAGGTGCGGTTGTCCCAGCCGCTCTGCGCGACCGGGCGGATCGGCAAGCCGGCCCACTGCGGGAACTGCGCGGCGATCAGGCCGCGCACCAGATCGGTCGTGATATCCGGGGTCGTCGTCATGGGGTCTCCTTTGAGGCAGGAAGAGGCGAGTCGAGAGCATCGTCGGGATCCGTCTCGGCGTCCCAGAGGGCGCGCATCTCGTCGCTGGTCGCCAGCAGGTCGTCCAGCGTCCCTGCCGCCACGATCCGCCCCTCTCCCAGGACGACGATGCGGTCCGCCCGCTGCAACGCCACCCGCCGGTGCGAGACGGCGAGGAACGTGCGCATCCCCGTCCGGTCCCCTTCCACCAGCAGGCGATCCCACAGCAGCCGTTCCGTCTCCACATCGAGCGCACTGGAGAGATCGTCGATCGCCAGCAACGCCGGCTCGCGCACGAGCATCCGGGCCGCCGCCGTCCGCTGCACCTGCCCGCCGGAGAGGCGGACACCGCGCGTGCCGACCTCCGTCTCCAGGCCATCGTCCAGCGTCTCCAGGTCCCGGTCCAGCACCGCATCGTGGATGGCGACGGCCAGCGTGGCCGGGTCGTCCGGAAGGCCAAGCAGGACGTTCCGGCGCAGCGTATCGCTGAAGAGGCGCGGCACCTGCCCGGTATAGGCGACACGCGGTGGCACCATGAAGGCCACCGGGTCGCTCACCGGCTCGCCGTTCCACCGGATCTCCCCGGCATCGGCGGGCAGGAGGCCGAGCAGCGTCCGCAAGAGGGTCGACTTGCCGGAGCCGATCCTCCCGGTGACCACCGTCAGCGTGCCCCGCTCCAGCCGGAGGTCGATGCCGTCGATGCCGCGTCCCGATGCGGGATGCCGGGAGGTCAGGCCACGCACCTCCAGCACCTCGAGGCGATCGCCCGCCGTCCGCACAGGAGGTTCGACCGGCGGCAGCGGCCCGCTGAGATGCAGCGGCGTGTGGGCGACCAGCGCGGCCGGCGGCTCGTCACCGAGCATCGCGTCCATGCGGGCGAAGGCGACGCCGGACTGCCGGTACGTGGCGAGATAGAGCCCGAAATCGGCCGTGAAATCGGTGACGAATCCGAGCCAGGTGATGAAGAGCGCGAATTCCCCCACCGAGAGGCTTCCGCCCCGCAGGTGATCGGCGGCCATCAGCATCACCACGCCCGTGCCAAGGCTGGCGACCATCGTGGCGAGTGATCCCATCGCCTTGCTGGCAACGGCGTCCGCGATCATCGTGGTGCGCCGCCGCCCGTTCAGCGCAGCGATGCGGGCAATGGCGCGGTCCTCCGCCCCGGCGGCCTGGATGACCTGCGTCGCCGCCAGGACGCTGCCGATCGCCCCGGTCACCTCGGCGGTGGACTGGCTGCTCGCCTCCCGGTAGCGGATGAGCGCCCCGCTCGCCCACTGCGTGCCCAGGCAGACGGCGATCAGCGGCGCCGTCACGACCAGCGTGATCGTGGGATCGATCCGGGCGAGGGCGATCACGGCGACCACCGCGACGAGGGCGTGGACGACGATCTCGTCCGTCCAGTCCATCACGTCCTCGGCGGTGTAGGCGTCGTCGCGGAAGCGGCTGATCGTCTCCCCGAGCGGATAGGGCAACGGCAGGGCGCCGGGCCGGGCCAGGACGTGGCGCAGGAGGTTGACGCGCAGGAGGCCGCTCATGCGGAAGCGCATCTGGATCTCCATGGAGCCGCCCGCCATCCACAGCGCCGACCGCAGGGCCGCGAAGGCGACGAGGATGCCGACGAGCGTCGCCGTCCCACCGGGCGTGCTCGCCGACCCGTCCAGGGTATCGAGGAAACGCCCGATCACCAGGCCCGGCAGCAACGACGAGAGGTTCAGCACGTCCCAGCAGAGGCCGTGCAGGAGGCAGATCCAGGGCGCGAACCGCCACATCCGGATCAGGTAGGCCGGGATGGGGAGTGGCTTCCGGCGCGTCGACGATGCCGTGGTGGCGATGGATGTGGGAGTGGATGTCGTCATCAGGAAAGCTCCCGGGCGTCGAGGCGGAGCAGGCCGGCAAAGCGCGATCCCGGATCGGCGGCGAGCGCCTCGCGCGGACCGTGCTCGACCACGCGGCCATCCGCCAGCACGAGGATGTCGTCGGCGAGGGCGAGCGTGGCGAGGCGGTGGGCGACGATCACGGCTGTCCGGCCCGCCAGCAGCACGGCGAAGGCGCGGTGGAGCAGCCGTTCGCTGGCCGGATCGAGCCGGGACGACGCCTCGTCGAGGATCACGATGTCGGGGTCGCGCAGGAGGATGCGGGCGCAACTGAGCACCTGCATCTGCCCGGCAGAGAGGCCGATCCCGCCCGCACCAAGCCGCGTCGCCAGCCCATCCGGCAGGCCGTCCAGCCAGTCGCCGAGACCGAGCGAGGCCAGGATCGCACGGAGGCGGTCATCCAGCTCAGGGGTCGGCGGGGCGAAGAGAGTGAGGTTGTCGCGCAGGGAAGCATCGAGGATCTGCACCTCCTGGCCCACCACGCCGATCCGCGACCGCAGGCCGGCCAGCGTCACCTCCCGGATATCGACACCACCGATGCGAACTGCGCCGGCCACCGGATCGTGGAAACGAGGGATGAGCCCGGTGAGCGTCGTCTTGCCGCTGCCGGTGCGCCCGACGATGCCGAGGATGCACCGGGCGGGGATGGCCAGCGAGAGGTCGCGCAGGACGGGACTCCCCTCCCCATACGCGAAGGTCACGCCGTCCAGCTCGATGCCGAGCGGGCCGTCCGGCAACGACGGGCGAGAACCATCGACGATGCGGGGACGTTCGGCGAGCAGCGCCTGCACGCGGCGGAGGCTGGCGTCGGCCTGCTGGAAGTCCTGCACCTCGTCCCGGAGCTGTTCGGTCGGGCCGCGCAGCATGTCGGTGAGGCGAAAGACGAGGAAGACCGTCCCCAGCGTCAGGGTTCCATCCTGGAAGCGGATCGCGGCCAACCCGAGCGCGGCGGCCATCCCCAGGGTGAAGATGCCCTGGCTGGAGGCGATCATCCCGTAGCTCCAGAGCTGGGCGCGGGTGGTGATGCGCAGCCAGCCGCGCATCAGCTCGGCGCAGCGCCGGAGCACGAACCCCCGCGCGCCGGAAGACCGCACATCCTCCAGCCCGGCGAGGTATTCGCCCAGGAAGCCGTAGAAGTCGGCGCTGGCCTGGCGATCGGCCTCCCAGAGCGGGGTAGCGCGGGCGCGGATGCGCAGCATCACGGTCAGGGCGAGCGCCGTGAACCCGGTCAGCGCGAGGCCGATCGCCCAATCGACGCGCCAGAGCACGCCGAGCATGACGACGATCAGCAGGGCATTGCCCACCACCCGCACGACGAAGCTGGAGAAGAAGCGGGCGAGCGTCCCGACATCGCCATCGACCCGCTCGATGAGGTCTCCCTGGGTGTGGGCGCTGTGAAAGGCGCGGTCGAGGCGCAGGATGTGGGCGGCGAGGTCGATCCGCAGGGCGTTGGTGGCGTCCCAGGCGACCCGCTCGGCGATCCACGTCTCGACGACGGCGAGTCCCTGCCCGGCGAGTGCGAGGAGGATGGTGAGCAGCGCGAGGCGGATCAGGTCGTCCAGCGGGGAGGCGTCGGTCGCCGCATCGATGAAGCGGGCGGCGACGACCGGGGTGGCGACCTGCACGCCGATGGTGGCGAGCAGGATCAGCGCAAGCAGCCCGACACCGGCGCGATGCGGGCGCAGGTAGGCGGCGAGGACGCCCCGGCGGGATGCTCCCGCAGCGGGCGCGGAGGACGGAGGGGTGATGGCGATGGACACGAACGGGGCTCTCCCGGAGAGAACGCGGCGACACGAACGATGCCCCGTGCCGATCGGGACATTCGTCCGGGATCGTCACAGGGGAGGTATCGCGCTACGCGGGAGAGGGGCGTGGACCTTGGACGCCAGCGCTGGGCTGGCGGGGGCGATCAGGCGCGGGATGCGCTCGTGGTCGCGAAGGAGAGGCGGACGCTCGTCCGGCGCAGGCGCGGGGTGGTCGTTGCGGTCATGGGGTTCGGCCCTCCGGAGCGTCGGGGTAGAGCGAGCCTGGACAGACGTGCCGGGCGTCGCGATGCGGTCCGGCAACGACGCCCAGCCTAGCGACCTGCCCCCTGGATGTCAACTCGGACATGTCTCGGGGTGTAGTGCACATTCCGTGACGGGCCGGTGTCCTGCCGCGAAAGGATCTCAGTAACCCCGTAGACGCGGCCCTTGTGGCCGCCTTGGATCGCGGGAAGAACGTCTCGCCCGGCGGAGACGGTATGGGCGACGTCAGGCCGCCACCGCCCGCAGCAACCACTGCGAGGGCCGCGTCTACGGGAGTAGAGCCGTGTTGTCCTCGGCGCCCGGTCTGCATCACGAAACGTGAACTGCACCCATGTCTCGTGCGTTGGCGCGTTCGGGGGCATAATCGCGGTCGGTGTCCTTCGCGTCTCGCGCCCCTCGGGAGAATCCGTCGTCATGTCCACCTCCACGCCTGCCCCCTCCGTCCTCGATACCCTCCTCGAACTCACCGCCCTCCCCGGCCCCACCGGGCAGGAGGGCCGCGTCCTCGACTGGTGCCGCGACCGCTGGATCGCCCTCGGGGCGGAGGTCACCGTCCAGAAGACCGGCAACGTCCTCGCCCGCATCCCCGGCGACGGACCGAAGCTGCTCATCCAGGGCCACGCCGACGAGATCGGCTGCGTCGTCAAGTCCATCGACGACCGGGGCTTCGTCTGGCTCGCCACCGCCCAGGCCGGCGCGATGAACCCGCAGCACCGCTACCCGGTCGGCCAACCCGCGCTCATCCTCGGGCGGGACGGCGCGGAGATCCCCGGCCTCTTCGCCACCGTCACCGGCCACATCCTCGTCACCCGCCCGGACAAACGCACCCTGGAGGACAACGATCTCTTCGTGGACCTCGGCGTCGATTCGCGGGCGGAGGCGGAGGCGCTCGGCGTCCACGTCGGGGCCAGCGTGATCTGGAACCCGCCCGCCCGCCGCTTCGGCCACCGCTATGTCAGCAAGGCGATTGACGACCGCGTCGCCCTCGCGCTCGCCACGCACCTGCTGGCGGAGGTGGCGGCCGATCCCGCGACCCTCACCTACGACCTCACCATCGCCGCGACCGTGCAGGAGGAGATCGGCCTGATCGGCGCAAGCTCGTTGACATCAGACGGCGACATCGACCTGGCGATCGCGATCGACAACGGGCCGATCGGGGATTACCCGGGCGTCGACCCGCGCGAGATGCCGATCCGGCTCGGGCAGGGGCCGACGCTCGTCTACAAGGATTCCTCCGCCCACTACGACCGCCGGATCATCGCCCAGCTGCGGGAGGTCGCGGCGGCGCATGTCATCCCCGTGCAGGAGGCCGTCGTGCAGGGCATGGGCACCGACGGCGCGGCCATGATCCGGAGCGGCGTGCCCTCGGCGCTGCTGATGATCGCCACCCGCTACACGCACGCGCCGTTCGAGATGGGCGACGACCGCGACCTCGATGCGGCGCTGGCGCTCCTCAAGGCGTTCGTCACCACCCCGGCGGAGGCGTTGCCGCCCTTCCCCCGGTAGGACCGCCCGTGCCAGATCGCCCGGAGGGGCCGGCCACAGGCAGGGTCCCTCCGTGGAGGTGCGGCGCTTGTGGCCAACGTGTCTTGCGAAAGGACAGGCGGCCACGAGGGCCACTTCGACGAGGCAGCCTCCATTGTCCGGGGCAGGAGTTCGCCCTGTTGCCGGTCACACGTGGCACGGTCGTCCCTTCGGCGGAAACGCCTGGGGGGACGGCCGTTCCGCGTGGTAGTGGTGGTGGTGGTGGTGGTAATGAGCAGCGTCCCATCGGCAACCACCGACCGCGCATCCCCCGATGACGTAGGGATCTCCCGGCATGACGTACGTCGATCGACGTACGTCCTACGCAGTCCCGCCGCGCGGGGCACCGCGGGCGAATACGTCATTGCACGGATGTATCGCCCCCTTCCGGACGGCAAGATAGTCACAGGTCGCTGATGCAGCACCAAGCGCTGCACACGGAGCCAGGACACGAACGATCCGAGGGATCGGGCCCAGGTTCCGGACGAGACAGGAGCGACCCGGTTCCCTATCGACTGCCTCGCGTTCCCGGAAGGACCTGTGGTTCGATGTCCCGCTCGCTGCTCTGCACTGCCCTGCTGATCGGTACCGTTTCCACCCTCGCCATCGTCCTGATCGCGCTCGCCACCGGGGGTTCGAACGTCCCGGGCGCCCGCGCCACCTCACCGATCGTCTCCACCCACGAGTCGTCCGGTCTCGACCTCCGGCCCGACCAGACCAGCCGCGATACCGTCGCGGCCCCGAACTACACGCTTGACGGCCCGGGCGCCGTTTCGCCCGACCCGTACCATCCGGCCCCCGCCGCCAGCTGCGCCGTTCCCTACCAGACCACGGCGGGCGGCAAGACGGTCCTGAAGTACGGCACGGTGGAGGGGTGTTCCACGACCGATCCAACCCCGGCCACCCGCCAGACCACGGAATCCGGCACCCACGCCTGACCCACGCATCCATCCACCGGCGCCGGATTCCCTTCCCTTCCCTATCGACCTCCCGGGGAGCCTCATACATCCACGCTCCCCGCTCCCCGGGACTCCCACCCAACGACACCAGACCCTGTCGCCAGACCACGACACCCCGTCCCGACCCTTGCCCACGTCCCTCCCCGGCCCGTCACGGAAACCGGCCTGCACGCCGCCGCTGACGCGCCCATCCCACTCCCTTCCCATCCAGACTGACCCCGGTCGCGCCTCCCTCCAGGCGCCCCGGGGTCTGCGGTTTGGGGAACGCCACCGATGGCACCAACCGGGCCGCCGCGACGTTCCCCAGAGAGAACCTGATTGCACGAGAGGACTGCACACGCATGGCGTTCCGCCCCATTCCACACCAACCACCAATCGACGACGACGCCCGCGAGCGGACCACGCGCGGGGCGCTCACCCTCGTGCCGCCTGGCTCATCCGGCGCGGCGGAGGCCTTCGCGGCCGCCTCGGCGAGGATGCTCGCCCCGATGTTCGGCCGGGACGCCCTGGTCGCGGAGGTGGAATCGCTCCTCCAGGGGGAGACGGCCCGCATCGTCACCCTGACCGGACCGGGCGGCGTGGGCAAGACCCGGCTGGCCGTCGCCCTGGCCGAGCGCCTGCGCCCCGCCTTCCCCGATGGGGTGGCTTTCATCCCGCTCGCGTCCGTGCGCGATCCCCATCATGTGATCCCCGCCATCGCGGCGGCGCTCGGACTCAGCGAGAGCCCGACCCGCACGATCGGGGATGAGATGCACCGGTGGTTGCGGGGCAAGGGGGTCCTGCTCGTCCTGGACAACCTCGAGCAGGTGCTCGCCTGCGGACCGGCCCTTGCCGCGCTCCTGGCCGACTCCCCCGGCCTCACGATCCTCGCCACCAGCCGGGCGCCGCTCGCGATCAGTGGCGAACAGCGGGTCGTCGTGCCGCCACTGGCGGTGCCCGCGCCCGGGGAGGTCGAGCCGGCGGCGATCCGGACCCACCCGGCCGTCCAGCTCTTCGAGGATCGGGCGCGGCGGACGGACCCGCAGTTCGCCATCACGCCCCGCAATGCCGATGCGGTCGCCGCCATCTGTTCCCGGCTCGATGGCCTGCCGCTCGCCCTGGAACTCGCAGCCGCACGGACGGCGATCCTCTCTCCCGCCGCCCTCCTGGCGCGGCTGTCCGACCGCTTCCGGGTCCTGGCCGCCGGGACGAGAGGCGTCCCGGAACGCCACCGCACGCTGCGCCAGGCGATCGCCTGGACGTACGATCTCCTGCCGGACAATGCGCAGTGGATAGTCCGGATGCTGTCGGTGTTCGAGGACGGCTGGTCGCTGGAGCTGGTCGAAGCGTTGGAGCGATCCGCCAGCTGGGCGTGCGGCCCGTCCCCTGCCGTGAGCGCGATCGACCTGTTGCACGAGCTCGTCGATCAGTCGCTCGTGCAGGTCCGGATGCGCCCCGAGGATGGGGAGCCGCGCTTCCGGATGCTGGAGACCGTGCGCGCCTTCGGGCAGGAACAGGCCTTCGTGCTCGGGGAGGACGATGCCCTGCGGGCGGCGCACCTGGAGGCTGTTCTGGCCGTCGCCCGGAGCCATGCGCTGGACCTCGATAGCCCCGATCGCGACGCCGTGTTCCGGCGGCTCGATCCCGAATGGGAGAACATCCGCGCGGCACACGCCTGGGCG
>JBQCJS010000752.1:0-5930 GCA_051952485.1 Thermomicrobiales bacterium
GCGGGGACATGTTGAAGTCCCCCATCATGATCGCCGGGGCCGACGCAAGCGCGAGCGCGCCCAACCCGAGCACCTGCCGCACCGACTGCCGGTCGAAGACGATACCCTCCCGCCGCACCTTCGGCGGGCGGGGATGGGCGAGGATGATCGTCACCTCCCGCTCGCCCAGCGCCAGCGTCGCCCGCACATCGGGCCGGCCGGCGACCAGGTGCAGTTGCGCCACCCCCGCCAGCGGCCAGCGCGAGAAGAGGCCCTTTCCCTCGTAGCTGTCCCCGAACGTGGCCTGGTGGGGATATCGGTCCCGGAGCGCGGCGCTCACGGTCGCGGCCTGGCGGGCATTCAGTTCCTCGAGGGCCACCAGATCGGCCCCGGAGGCGAGTATTGCCTGCACCAGCCGTGCATCGGGCGCGAACCCGTTCCCGACGTTCGCATTGAGAATGGTGAGCATGGCCGGGGCACCCGGGTCACGCTCAGGCGAGGGCAGCGACGGCATCGGCCTGCTCCTGCTCGGTCTCCCGAGCGATGGGTCCGGGCACGCCCTGGGCCTCGGCGATCCATGTCTTGAAGAGCCGGTGCAACGCCTCCGCGCCGACGACCGTCTCCGGACCGGGATCGAGCGCCGTCGGGACGAGGAAGAAGGGATGCTCCTGGGTGCTGCCCAGGCCGCCGTGGGAGCCGACGAGTTCCTCGAAGGCGGGGATCTCGCCACGCTCCTGGTCGATGATCGCGTGGACATAAAGATCCGGGCGATCGGTGAAGGCCAGGGCCCGCCGCAGGTGAAGCGCGGCATTCGGCCCGTATCCGGCGAGCGGGTCTTCCCCTTCGACCCTGCCACTGGCAAGGACATGGAGTCCGGCCTTGCCGAGCGCGACCGGGCCGTTCGCCTCCGTCACGACCGCCACGAAACCGATCCCGGGATGCGTCACCAGGGTCGGGATGAGCGTGGTGGTCCGCACCTCGATCTCATCCAGCGAGAGCGGATGATCGCTCTCCGTGAACGTGACCAGCCCGAGGCACCCGGAGGCGAGCACGACGACCTGCGGCGCCTCGCCGTCGCCGGTCGCGCGCGGCCGCTGGGTGGGAGCAGGCTCGCCCGGATCGCGCACGGTCGGGCCGAGATCGACCTCGCCATCGTCCAGATGCTTGCCGAAGACCCGGCGCACGAGGGGCGCGGCCCTGCTGTCGCGGGTCAGCACCTCGGTCAGCAAGGCACCGATGCTGTCCCACCCCTCGTCGACCGTGTGACTGCCGGCCACGAAATCGGGCGCGATGGGGCGGGGATCGCGAATCAGGGCGCCTTCCACCACCTGTTCCAGCGTCTCCCCGTACCGCTGGCGAAAGGTCTCGCCCTGCACCTGGCCATGATCGGAGAGGACGATGAGGTGGTAGGGGCGATCCACCTCCTGCGCCAACCGCGCGAGCCGGCCGATATCGCGGTCGACCTCCCGCAGGACACGCATGGTATCGCCCCGCATGATCCCGGAATGATGCGCCACCTCATCGTAGGCCAGGTACATCGTGTAGACGGCGGGAACGCCGCGCATCATGTCGCCCGCGACGGTAAAGGTGGAGAACTCGCGCAGGAAGCTGGTGCACCCGGCGCGGGCGATCGGGTAGACGCCGCCCCGCCGCACGCGCGGGCGCTCGTTGCGCACCTTCTGCCACAGGTTGGCGACCAGCTCCTTGCCGATGTCGGTGAGGAAGAGGGCGATGGTGCGGGCGAGGTTGTAGGCATTGGTGTAGAAGAGCCAGTAGGCGATGCTGTCGCCCTGCTCGGCGCGGATGCGGGAGAAGGTGAGCAGGTTGTCCGTCGCATCGCCGGAGAACATGTTGCCCCGGCTGGCCCCGCCCGCGATGAGGATGCCATCGCGGATCGACTGGCGGTCCTCCAGCATCGCCGTATCGCGGACATGGTTGGAGACGACCACCCGGCCCAGGGCGCGGTCGTACCAGCGGAAGGCCGGGATGTTCTCGTTGTTGCCGAGGAGGATGCCAGCCTGGCTGGCGGCGGTCTGCGAGGAGAGATCGCATTCCCACGTCCGCAGGACATGGGAGCCACTGGCGATCCAGGAAGCCATGTTCGGGACGTACTTCCGTTCGATGGCCGTTTCGAGCACCGCCCCGGCCAGGCCGTCGATCTCAAGGAAGATGAACCCGGGCGTCCGGTCGGCGTGGCGTCCCTCGGCGGCGTAGCGGGCGCGCATCGGGCCGAGCGCGAACCGGCGCCATGCCCCCTCGTCGTTGAGGGCGAGGATGCTGCCGAGCATCGTGGAGACGATGGTGAGGACGAGCGCGAAGACCGCCGCCCACCACAGGTATTCCATGTTCCAGCCGGGAACGATCCCGTCCAGCAGGTAGAGCATGGCGCCGTTCAGCAGGAAGGTGACGACCGGATAGCCCCACGCGGGGAAGCGGGCGGCGAAGCGCAGGATCAGCGGCGTGATCACCACATTCAGCGTGGCGAGGACGACCACCACCACGAACGCCGCGGCGAAGGTATCCGCGTAGGCGCCGGGAAAGCGTTCCGCCATCCAGACGAGGACCAGCGCCTCCACGCCCCAGATCACGACGTGGCGCACGAAGACCCCGAAAGCATTCATAACGGCGCGGAGCCACGTCGAAAACGGGTGATCGGGTGGCGGTGGCGTCACGGCGAAGGTCCTCCCTGGTGATCCGGCGATGCCGGGGCGCCTCCCGATTCTACCGGTTCCCGTCGAACCAGTGACCACCCCTCCCGGGCGCGCCAGCCGAGACGGCGGGGGCCACATCCGGTTGCTGCGGCGAGGGGGACGGGGGCGACGCGACGGGAGGCCTGGACAGGGCAGCCGATGTCACCATCCGCTCCGTGGCGATCAGGTCGTCGATGCTGGCCCGGCCCGCCAGCACGTCGTCACGGGTGAGCCGCGTCCCCTGGCGGGTATCCCAGGCGACGGCGTGTTTCCGGGACCGGCGCCGGTAGAGCACCCCGGCGACGAAGGGACTGGCGAGCCAGGCCAGAAAGGCGAGGGCGAACACGGCGAGCGATCCGCCGGTCATCGTGTCCTCGGCGTCCTTTGGCAGCAGGGCCGTCACCGCGATGAGCAGGAAGAAGCCGGCGATGAAGGCGCCGATGCCCACCAGGATCGTCTTGCCGATGGAGACGACCTTCTCGCCAAGGTCCTCCGTCATCGTGGCACCCGCGCCACCCGGCGCCACGATCACCGCCGGCCCCAGTTCCTCCCGGTGCTGCTGGAGCGAGAGCATCACCAGGTCCCGCGCCCGGGCATCCTCGCCAGACTCGCGCAGCTCGGCAATCACCTGGGCGAAGCCGTCCGTATCCCCATCGTGCAAGGCCTGGCGGCCGAGCAAGGAGAGGATCTCGGCGCGTTTGGCATTGCCGCGCCCCGGATCGCTGGCGACGACCGGACGCAGGACGCGGAGGGCGCCCGCGTAGTCGCCCCGCCGCTGCATGACATCGGCGCGCAGCAGGTTCGCCTCGAAGTTGGTCGGATCGAGGGTGAGCGCCTTCGCGAGGCGTTCCCGCATCGGCCGTTCCGCGGCGGTGTTGCCGGCCAGCACCGCCTGATGGAGCACGACGGCGAGCTGCGTCTGGATATCGGCGTTCTCCGGCATCAGCTTCGCGGCTTTGGTCAGTTCCTCGGTCGCCTCGTCGGGCAGCCCGAGGCTGTAGTAGGCCATGCCCAGGCCGTAATGCGCCTCCACATCGTAGGCATCCTTCCGAATCCGCGCCCGGAAGTCCGCGATGTGCTCCTGGATCACCGACTGGTTCAGGTTGGGCAAGGAGAGTTCGGGCGCATCCGCCTTGATGAAGATGGCGGAGCCGCAGAAGGCGCAATGGGTGTCGCCCGGCGAGAGTGGGGCGCCGCAGACCGGGCAGGTGAGCGCCATGAGTTCAGGCATCGACGCGGAGGTCCTTGCACGAGGCGAGCGATCGGGGTCCCACGCGCAACGATACCGCCCCGCACGGGTTCGCACCAAGGCGCCGGCCGGTTCCCGCCCGCCCCGCTACGCGAGGGCGTCGACGATCATGCGGAACATCGCCAGGTCCTGCAGGAAGTCCTCGGGCGGCGTCTTCGGGGCGACGCCGGTCGTGACGGCCTCGTGGAAGGCCAGCAGCTCGCAGGTGTAGGGATCGGCGTAGGTCGGGCGCACCACCCGCTCGTCCAGCGACGTCCCGTCCGTCGTCGCGATGGTGAGCGTGGTCGGCAGGTGCCGGATGTACCCGGAGTCGTAGTCGACCCGGACGGTGGTGTGACTCGTGTAGACCTCCAGGTGGGCGTCGAAGCGGGGCAGCGCGAGGCTCGAACCGGTTTCCAGGACGGCGAGGAACGACGGATCGTCGTACTGGAAGACCACGTGGAGGAAGCTGGTACCGGGCGTGCGCGCGGCGGAGAGTACGCGGGCGGGCATCCCGACGAGTTCCCGCATGGCGGAGAGATCGTGGCTGGAGAGGCCGCAGAGCAGCCGCCAGGTGCGGGCGCGCTCATCCGCCGCATCGCCGAAGATCTCCGCCGCGACCGCCTGGGCGCGGGCGGTGCGGTCGGCCCGGAGGTCGTCCGGGATGTCCGTGGGATAGAGGACGTTCGTGGACTGCTCGATGAAGAGCCGGTTCGCGCCGATGATGTCGCGGACGCGCACGTAGGCGATCTCGGTGCGGTCGAGCGCGGCGACGGCCTCCACGGCCTGCACGAACGCCGGGGCGAAGCGGCGCATGTAGCCGACCATCGCCTGCTTGCCGGAGGCGTCCCGCGCGGCGATCACAGCGTGGGCCTCGCGCTCGGTGAGGCACATCGGCTTCTCGATCAGCACATGCTTGCCGGCCTCCATCGCAGCGATGGCGCATTCCGCGTGGTACTCGTCACTGTTGAGCACGAGGACGGCATCGAGGTCATCCCGCGCGACGAGGTCCCGCATGTCGGCATACCGCGCTTCCGGAGGGATGCCGTAGCGTTCGCCGACGAATGTGAGGAGCGACGGCGCGACATCGCAGATCGCGACAAGCCGGAACCGGTCCCGCAATTGCTCGATGATCGGCAGGTGGATGATCTGCGCCACCTCCCCGAGGCCGATGACGCCGACCCGCACGCGCTGGTCTGCCCGCGATGACTCGTGGTTGTGGTGGTCCTGGTCCATGACGCACGTCCTTCGGCGTTCCCGCCTCGTGTCCGGGGATATCTGGAGCCTGTGTGCGCCCATTCTGCATACGCCGGGAGACAACGCAATGCGCCCGGATCATCCCTGGAGGGACGATCCGGGCGCATATCCGGAACGAGGGGAACCGGCAGGTTACGCCTGCGGCTCGGGGGCGGGCTCGAAGCCGGCGCACCCCGAGATCGGGGTCACCTTCAGGTCGAGCGTGGCGTTGGCCGGGAGGCCGCACTTCTCGATGAGGGTGTCCGGCGCCTCGTGCTTGAGGCGGATCTGGATGAGCTGCGGGGTATCGCTGCTGTGCTCGCCGAAGTGGGCGCACAGACCGCACTGGCCTTCCTGGACTCGCAGCATGGGGATTTCCTTTCTGTGATGCGCTGGCACGATCAGCCGATGGAATCCATCGGAACTGGGCCCATGATACACAATGTAAGGCAATGCGTCAACTCCGCCTATTCTGACAATGTCGATATGGATTGTTGACCGAATCCTGATGATCCAACTATGGAATAGTCCTCATATCCGATAATGCCGGTCGGAATGCACCGCCCACGAGTTGGCGGATACCCGGCAGCCAACCTGCGATAGTAGTGGTCGTGGTCATGGTCGTGGCGTTGACCGCGGGCGCCGCCCCGGCCCTGACGAGGAATCCGCCCCCGATACCGCCGCACGTGCAACGAGGACCGATGATCGAACCGTCTGCTCCCACCCCGAACCCGCCCGTCATCTTCGTGATCGTCAACGTGGAGGTCGCCATCGTGCGCGAAGGCCGCTACCTCATG
>JBQCJS010000753.1:0-3879 GCA_051952485.1 Thermomicrobiales bacterium
GCCGACCGCCAGCGTGAGCGCGGCCGACCCGAGCAGCGTCGCCGTCGTGAGGACGCCGATCCGCGTGGCCGAGAAGCCGAGCGAGACGAGGTGGACGGGGAGCAGGATGCTGATGAACCCATCGCCGCAGGCGCGGATGCCCCGGGCCGCGATCAGGATCGCCGCGTCCGGGCTCGGTCCCTCGGGCAGGAACCGGAAACGTCCCGTCGATTGCCCGGATGCGGTTGCCGTCACGCCCACGTTCACGCCCACTCCCACACGATCTGCGATTCCTGCCGGGCATCACGCCCGGACCCGATGATCGCAGACGGTGACGGGAATGTTAATGGCGGGGTTCGCGCTCGTCGGCCCCAGCCACCTGGTCGCTGGCGTGGGCGATCCGGTGATGGGCGACGTTGTAGGCTGCCAGCGCGAGGATCACCACGGCGATCGCGATCCCGAAGTAGAGGATGGAGCGATCGTTGGTCCACGATACGGCCACGGCGAGGAAGGAGACCGCGAGCAGCACGGCGATCACATTGATGAGCTGCGTCTTCAGGTCGTCGAGGCTGTGAACGCGCATCCAGTCCGGGACGGGGATGTCCGGGTTGACGAAGAGCTGGTACATGCCGATCGCGACGACGTAGAGCACCATCCCGAAGAGGAAGAAGTCCGCCAACTCGATCAGCTCGACGACGAGGTGCTTCGCTCCATCGATCTCGAAGCTCGAATCGGTGAAGGCATGCCAGATGACCTTCAGGACGACGATCAGCGCGTAGAGCATGACAGCGAAGGCGCTGAGCGATGTGCCGACGATGGCCAGCAGGATCGTGAAGCGCGACATGCCCACCGACGACTGGAAGGCATCGATGGTGGGATGATCGCTCGCGCGTTTCGCCGAACGGCTCCCGCTTCTCTTCGAGGATGGCATCCGGCCCGACCCTTGCCGGGGCACGGGGACGTAGTCCTGTCCCTCGTCCTGTGGATCTGGCACGGATTCTCCCTGCATGTCGTCCCCCGATTCCGGATTCGGCCCGTCATGCCCCTACTCTACGCCAGGTCGTCGCTCCGTGGGGCACGGCGGATGCGCCGTTCTCCACGACGGTGGACCCAGGTGTAGCGTCGCCATCGACCTGCGTGGCCTGATGCGGAACGCAGTACCATGGCGGGCGTTGCCGCCGCGCCCGGTGCGCGGATCGCCCATCCGGCATTTCGACGGCATCCCCGGTCCTGCCTGCATCCGATAGGGAACGCCGTGCCTCTCCGTCCGCTTCACCATGCCTGGAAACGCCCGGCCTATGCGCTCTTCTGCATTGGCTGGGGCGCGAATGTCTGTGCCCCGATGCTCCTGCTTTACCGGCAGCAGATGGGCCTGGACGATGCGACCGCCAGCGCGATCTTCGGGGTCTATGCGATCGCCCTGGTGCCCGCGCTGCTGATGGGCGGTGCGCTCTCCGACCGGCATGGGCGGCGTCCGGTGATGCGGGTGGCGGTCCTCTGCTCGGCGGTAGCCTCGCTGGTCCTGATCGCAGGCGCCGGGCACGAACCCTTGCTGTACCTCGGACGGGTTGCCGCCGGACTGGCGTCCGGCCTCGCGTTCGGGGCGGGAACGGCATGGGTGCAGGAACTCTCCGCCGGTGCTCCGGATGGCGCGGGTGCCCGGCGCGCCGCCGTCGCGATGTCGGTCGGATTCGGGACGGGCGGTCTGGTCGGGGGAGTGATCGCGCAGTGGGCGCCGCATCCGGACCTCGCGCCCTACCTGCTGCATCTCGGCATGATCGCGGTGGCGATCCCGCTGGTCTGGACCGCCCCGGAGAGCCCGGTGCACCGGATGCGCTCCCGGCATACGACGGTCGATGGCGAGGAGGAGGCGCATGGAATGCTGCTGCCGTTGCGCGATCCGCGCTTCCGCCGGCTGATCCTGCCGACCGCGCCGTGGGTCTTCGGCATCGCGACGATCGCCTTCACGGTGCTTCCTCGGTTGGTCTCGTCTCACACGCACGGCTACGCGATCGCCTTCGCGGGGGTGATGACGGGGGTGACCCAGCTGACCGGCGTCGCGATCCAGCCGTGGGCGCAACGCCGGGAACGGGCCGGACACCGGGACCTGATGCTGGTGGCATTGGGGGCGGGCGTCCTTGGCCTGGGCATCGCGACGATCGTCCCGTCGCTGCCACGAGCCTGGATCGTGCTGGCGACAGCGCCGATCTTCGGGGTTGCCTACGGGGTGCTGCTGGTGTCGGGCCTGATCGAGGTAGCGCGGATGGCGCCGCCCCGGGTGCTGGGATCGTTCGTCGCGATCTTCTACGTGCTGTGCTACGCGGGGTTCGTGGTGCCGTATGGGCTGGCCTTGCTTGCGCCGTCGATCGGATACGCGGGCGGATTCGCGCTGTGCATCCTCGCGATCCTCGGGGCGATGGCGTTGGTCGCGGGCGAGCTTCGGCGGGAAGCGCGGACCGGAGCCGGGGCGGAGGCTATCCGGGGCTGAGGGAAGTCGCTAGAATCGGACAAGAAGGAGGGCGCGATGGACGTTACGCTGACACCATACTGGACCCGATATCTCGAGGAAATGGTCGAGTTCGAGGGCTTCAAGAATCCTGAAGAGGCGTTGCGGCATGTTCTGCGGACGTATCAGCAGCAGAAGTTTGTCCGTGAACTTCGTGAAGAGGCGAGACGTACGGAGGACCCTGCCTACGTTGCGAGCCTTCCCGAGTGGACGGAGCATTCCGTCGAGGATCTTGTGACGAAGATCCTCTCAGGAGAGACGCGGTCGAAGCCAGGCCCTACGCCGTGGCATCTGCTCCCGCCGGAGTCACTGGAGTTTGAGATATCGTTATTCGAGGAACCTGAACGTCAGATAGCAGAGAACCCCGCGCCATACCGAACCGGCAGTGGCCAGGGTGGCTGATTTTCCTGCGAATGTTCGGCTTTCGTCGCTCGCGCGTGAAGACCTCGAAGGAGTGCTCGCGTATACGCTCCTGACCTGGGGTGAAGCGCAGATGCGGGCCTATGCCAAGCGACTCAATCGTGGCATTGCGCGAATCGGGATGTATCCGGAGATGGGCCGGTCTCGCCCCGATCTGGGAGAGCGGGTGCGGACCCTCCCTGTCGATGCGCATGTGATTGTGTATACCCTTCACGCCGATGTCGTTGTGGTGATTCGGATCGTCAGCCAGTATCAGGATCTGGAATCGGCCCTCGAAGAATCCCGATAGAGGGTGGCAATCGCGTCGCCCCTCGGACGGTCCACGATGACCATGCATCGGTTTCCATGAGGCAGGGAAGCCGCCCCTCCGTTGCCAGAGGGGCGGCGTCGGGACTCCTGACCATGCACCGGGGGTGGCGTCAGTCGGCGGCCTCGTCGGTGTCCTGGCCGCGCCACTGCATCGTGTAGAGGTTGTAGTAGGCGCCGCCCTTCGCCATCAGTTCGTCGTGCGTGCCCATCTCGATGATCTCGCCGAGGTGCATCACCACCACCTTGTCCGCCTCGCGGATCGTGCTCAGGCGGTGGGCGATCACGAAGCTCGTGCGCCCCTCCAGCAGCCGCTTCAGGGCCTGCTGGATCAGCTTCTCCGTCTGCGTGTCGATGCTGCTCGTCGCCTCGTCCAGGATCAGGATGCGCGGATCGGCGAGCAGGGCGCGGGCGAACGAGATCAGCTGGCGCTGCCCCACCGAGAGGCTGACGCCCCGCTCCTCCACCGGCGTGTCGTAACCCTGGGACAGCTTCATGATGAAGTCGTGGGCGCCGACCTCCCGCGCGGCCTCCTCGATCTCGGCCCGGGTCGCATCGTTGCGGGCGTAGGAGATGTTCTGGCGGATGGTGCTGCCGAAGAGGAAGGTGTCCTGCAGCACGATGCCCAGCTGGGAGCGCAGCGATTCCTGCGTCACGTCGCGGATGTC
>JBQCJS010000754.1:0-2389 GCA_051952485.1 Thermomicrobiales bacterium
CCAGGATCGCGAGCGGCACCGTCACCCCGCCCACCCCGAAGGCGACCGAGGACCACACGATCGTGCGTCCCGAGCCGAAGCGGCTCGCCAGTGGCGCCGCCAGCAGGGACCCGATCACCGCGCCGACCCCACCTGCCGCGAAGACGAGCCCCACCCCGCGATCCGAGAGATGCAGGTCGTCCTTCATGTAGAGCACGTAGACGCCGAGGAAGATGTACCCGGCGAGGTTGATCGCCGCCTGGCTGGCTGTGATGGAGCGCAGCACCGGCGACGCCACCAGCGCGTGCAGTCCCTCCCGGATCTCCCGCCCGAGATGCGGTGCTTCCACCGTCGGGTCCGTGAGGTCAGCCGCCGGGGCGTCCACGTCCACGTCCACCGCACGGTCGATACGCCCGATGAACCAGCCAGACCCGAAGAACCCGGCGGCGTTCACGAGCATCGTGATCGGGGCCGACACGAATCCGACCAACGATCCGCCCAATGCCGGGCCGATGACCTGCGCGACCGACTGGATGCCGTAGAGCTTGCCGTTGGCGTCGGTGAGCTGGTCCCGCCGCACCAGGCGCGGCAGCAACGCCCCGTAGGCGGCATTGAAGAAGACCGAGAGCACCCCCACCAGGAAGGAGAGCACGAGCAGGAGCGCGATCGAGAGGACATCGAACGCCGCCGCGACCGGAATCCCGAGGATGAGCGCCCCGCGAGCGAGATCGGACACCATCATCACCGTGCGTTTCGGCAGGCGATCGACCCACGCCCCGGCGACGAGTCCGAAGAGCAGGTAGGGCAAGGTGCCGGTCGCGCCGAGCAGGCCCATCTCGAAGGCCGAGGCGTGGAGCATCCCCACCGCCAGCAGCGGGATGGCGACCACGGCGAGCTGGCTTCCGACCTGGGCCATCGCGTCGGCCGAGAGCAGGCGGATGAAGTTGTCGTTTGCCCACAGTGAAGGACGCCCATCGACGTCGGTGCGTGAGGCGAAGGCGGATTTCAGCCGGGCGACGTGCCCGGGTGAGGATGGAGTGCGAACCACGAGAACGCTCCCGCGTGGAACGGGAGAGGGCAGGGCGCCTGGTCTCCCGCTGTCTCTGTGCGCCGGTGGGTCGGGGTGGCCCATCTGGTGAGACAGCGGTCAGCCGAGGTAGGTGATGAAGCTGGCCATGGGGGCACCGTCGCGGTACCAGGAGTTGCGTGCAATTAACAATCCAGAATGGATGAGGATGCCGTCGGCCAAGGATACCGCGGGGAGATGGTCGCCGACGACCATCTCCCCGCATGTCGTCAGCCCGTTCGTGAGCGTCGTGACCCCAGCGCGAATCCCGCTCCAGCGGTCGCGGCGAGTGCCAGCGCCACAATCAGGGCCGGCACCCAGCCGCCGCCGTGGCCCGGGCCGGCGGGACCGGACCCGGTGTTCGGGAGGGCCGAGACCATCCCGGCGCTGGTCGGGGTGGGAGACGGGGCGACCGGGACGGTCCTCGTGGAGACCGGTGTCGGGACCACGCGGTAGATCAGGGTCACCGCCCTCGATTCTCCCGCCACGAGGGTGACCCTGGTGGAATCGACGGTAACGCCCTGAGCCGTGCGCAGCGAGACCGAATAGGACCCCGGTGCGAGATCGGTGAAGAAGACCTGGCTGCCGGACGGCGCGGCCAGTGCCACGAGTACCGTGGAGGCGATGCCGCTATCGACGGGCTGGCAGGACTCGTCGAGACAGACCTGGAGGCCATCGGGCAGCGTGCTGCCGTCGCTGGATCGCACGGTGACCGTCAGCGCGGCGAGGGCAGGCGTCGTGGCAGTCGCCGTTGATGTCGTGGTCGCGGTGGCAGTGGATGTCGGCTGAACAGGGGTTGCCGTAGCCGTAGCTGTCGCCGTGGCAGTGACCGTGGACGTCGCGGTGCCGGTCGGTGTAAGCGACGGCGCTACCGATGCCGTCGCGGTGGCGGTCTCCGTGCGGGCTGTGGTTGCGGTTGACGTCTCCGTTGGCGTCGCGGTCGCTGTGGCCGTTGCTGTCTCGGTGGGCGTTGCGGTTGGCGATTCGGTCGCTGTGGCCGTCTCGGTGGGTGTCGCAGTAGTGGTCGCGGTGGCCGTTGGTTCGAGCGTTTCCGTGGGTGTGGAGGTGGCTGTCGCTGTCTCCGTGGGCGTGCTGGTCGCTGTGGCGGAGGGCTCTTCCGTGGCGGTTGGCGTGCTCGTCGCGGTCGAAGTCGAGGTAGGAGGGACCTCGGTGGCGGTCGCGGTCGCGGTGGGTGAGGGTGATGTCGTGGCCGTGGCCGTTTCCGTCGGGGTGGCGGTGTCGGTGCTCGTCGCCGTTGGCGTCTCGGTCGGGGTGTTCGTCGCGGTGGAGGTTGCGGTGGCGGTGAGCGTGGGCGTGATGCACTGCGGATTCGCCTCGGCGCCT
>JBQCJS010000755.1:0-3406 GCA_051952485.1 Thermomicrobiales bacterium
ATCCCCGGCGGCTGGGAGGCAGAGGCCGCGATCGCCCGCCTCGTGCGGCGGATGTCGCTCGTGCGGCTGGAACCGTGGCTCCTCCCGACCGGGCAACCCGACCTCTCCGCCGCCGGGCAGCTCGCGGCGCGCAGCCTGGCGATGCTTGCCGATCAGGGGTACACGGGCATCATCAGCCTGCATACGATCGGTGGTGGCGTCCTCGATCGGCCGCGGGTCGGGCGAGCCGCGGCACACAGCCAGCTCCTCTACGAAGATGTCTTGCGGCGCTTCACCCCCGCCGCCATCGACGACGCCTCCCGCGCCCCGCGCTGGACCTCCCAGCAACACCACGTCTTCCCCGAGTACCCCTAGCCTCCCTCGGTACCGTTCCCGCAACGCCAGCCTTGAGCCAGGCACCCGAGCGAGCAAAGGGGATATCGGCCCAGGAGCCGAATCCGACCCGCATGCCACGAACGCCTGGTGCTCGCAGGTAGGGGCGATCCTTGTGATCGCCCAGGACTGCCGATGACACCAAGGCGATCACCGGTCGCGGCTGCGCGGATCGGCCCGACAAGCGCCAACGTCGTCGACACGGCGCCCAGCGGACGTTGCGTCTCCCCGGCGAGCGCCGAAGGACGCAGAACGCCGGTGGCCTTGCGAGCCACCGGCGTTCTGTCTGGTCGTCTGACCACGAAGCCTGACTAGCGCTTCGTGTACTGCGGCGCCTTGCGGGCCCGCTTGAGACCGACCTTCTTCCGCTCCTTCTCGCGCGCATCGCGCGTCAGCAGCTTGGCCGGCTTCAGCACGCCACGCAGTTCCTCGTCGTAGCGGGTCAGCGCACGCGAGATGCCGTGGCGAACCGCCCCGGCCTGCCCCGACACGCCACCGCCGACGACGGTCACGTAGATGTCGAAGCGCTGGTTGGTGTTCGTCAGCACCAGCGGCTCGTGGATCACGGTCTGGTGCACGCCACGCCCGCCGAAGTACTCGGTGGCCGGCTTGTCGTTGACGATGATCTTGCCATCGCCGGGATAGAGGCGCACGCGGGCAACGGCCGTCTTGCGGCGGCCGACGCCATAGTGGAAGCGCCCGGAAGGATATCGCGACGTTGTCGTGGTGGAATCGCTCATGGGTGGTCAGGTTCTCCTTGGAGCCGAATCGGACGGGGCCTTAGCGGCTGGCCGTATCGTCGAGCGGCAGGGGGGCAGGATTCTGCGCCGCGTGCGGGTGCTCGCCACCGACGTAGACCTTCATCTTCTTGAACTGCTCGCGGCCAAGCGTGTTCCGCGGGAGCATGCCCTGAACCGCCGCCTCGATGATGCGCTCCGGATGCTTCGCGCGGAGGTCCTTCAGCGCGGCGCTCTTGAGGCCGCCGGGATAGCCGGAGTGGCGGTAGTACATCTTCTCCGCCTCCTTGCCGCCCGTGACCTTCACCTTCTCGGCATTGACCACGATCACGTAGTCGCCGGTGTCGATATGCGGGGTGTAGATCGGCTTGTGCTTGCCGCGCAGCGTGTGCGCGATGGCCGAGGCGAGGCGGCCGAGCGTCTTGCCCTCGGCGTCCACCACGTACCAGGTGCGCTTCACCTCGGTCGGCTTCGCCGAGTAGGTCTTCTGTCCAATCATCGCAAGGTTCCTCATTCCACTGGCGCTGTGGGCGCCTGGTCAGCGGGCGGAGTCTTCGTCCGGGCCGTCATCGGGAACCTCGTCCCCATAGCCGACCCGCCAGAGCACCAGCCCATGCGGGGGCGCCGTTGCCGGCCCCTTCCGCCGATCGCGCTCCAGCAGGAGCTGCGAGATCCAATCCTGTGGCCGTTCTCCGGCGCCGAGTTCAGCCAGCGCGCCAACCATCGTACGGACCATGCGGGGGAGGAATCCATCCGCCACCACCCTGATCTCGATCGCCTCGCCCGTTCCCGCCGTCACGCCCCACCAGGGGAGCACCGGACGGACCGAGCAATGCGTGATCGTGCGCACCGTGCCGCGCGGCCGCTCGTGCCGTTCCGACCAGGGAACACCCTCGCCGCCGCCCGCGAAGGAGGCGACATCGTGCGTCCCCAGGAACTGCCGCGCTCCAGCGTCCATCAGCTGGACGTCGAGCCCGGACCGGCGTTCCCAGACCGTTCCTCGTGCCAGTGGCTGCCGGGGTCCAAGCCAGATGCGGTAGCGGTATTCGCGCCATGTCGCATCGTATCGTGCGTGGAACCCGGCAGCCACCCGCCTGGCAGCCACGACCGCGAGATCGTCCGCCAGATGCGCGTTCAGCGCGCGGACAATGGTCGCGTCCGGCATGGCCGGGATCAGGTCATCGCAGCTTGCGACCTGCCCAACCGCGTGAACCCCCCGATCGGTCCGGCCGGCAAAGGTGGCTGCCACCGCCCTGCCGCCGAGGATGCCGAGCGCCCGCTCGATCTCCTCCTGCACCGATCGTCTTCCCGGTTGCCGTTGCGATCCGTGGAACTCCCTGCCGTCGTAGGCGACCGTGAGTTTCCACCGGCTCGTCGCGGCGCTGGACGTGGCTGCCGTCTCGTCCATCCGGCGATGCGAACGAGGCTGCGATGCGGGTGATCGCCGCCAGCCTCGTTCCTCCGAAATCAGGCCACGAACTCGATCAACACGACCGGGGCGGCATCGCCGCGGCGCAGGCCGAGCTTCGAGATTCGGGTGTAGCCGCCGGGCGTATCCTCGAACCGAGGAGCGACGACCTCGAAGAGGCGCCGGGTGGCGGCCTCGTTGTCGATCTTGGACATCACCAGCCGGCGGTGATGATCCGTGTCCTCACGGGCGATGGTGACGAGCTTCTCCACGATGCCGCGGAGCTCCTTCGCCTTCGCCTCGGTGGTGGTGATCCGCTCGTTCATGATGAGCGAGATCGCCTGCTGCCGGAACAGGGCCTTGCGCTGGCTTGGGTTGCGCCCAAACTTGCGTCCTGCCTTCTGGTGTCTCATGCCTCGTCACTTTCGTCAGTGTCGGTCTCGTCGACGCTTCCAAGGGAAGCGATCGCCTCGACGGCCAATCGGTCGTCATCGTCCTCGCCGTCGCCATCCTCATCGACGCCCTGCGCGAGCTGCGCCAGGTCCGCCTCCGGAAGATAGCCGAACTCGGCAAGGCGCTCCCGCAGTTCGGTCAGCGAACGCGGCCCGAAGTTGCGGATGGAGAGCAGCTGGTCCGGGTCCATCGTCAGGACCTGGCCCACCTTGTCGATCTGCTTGCTGCGCAGCGCGTTCAGCACGCGCGGCGAGAGGCCCAGCTCGGCCAGCGGCCGGTTCTGCACTTCCTCCGAGATGAAGGAGTTGGCAGCAGCCTCCGGCTCCGGGTGGGTGAACTCGGCGAAGACCCGCGCGTGATCCATCAGGATCTTGGCGGACTGCGCCAGCGCCTCGTCCGATTCGATCGTGCCGTCCGTCAGGATCTCCAGCACCAG
>JBQCJS010000756.1:0-5114 GCA_051952485.1 Thermomicrobiales bacterium
GCGAACACCGTCCAGATCGAGGTCCACGAGCTCGCGGATGCGGGTGCGATCGTCGTCGTGGTGCTCACGGCCCGCTCCAGCGACTTCGATGCCGTGCTCGCCGAGACGCAGGACGTCGTCTTGATCGACGATGCGCCGGTCCTCGTCGGCGAACCGATCGGGTCTGGCTCCGCATCGTCCGGTCGGACCGCCGGGGAGTCGGCGACGCCGGAGGACGAGCAGGAGCGTGGGTCGGGCGACGACAAGACGATCGCGACCGGCGACGAAGCCACCGAAACACCCGACGCCGACGCGACGGCGACCGAGGAGTCCGACCAGGACACCGTCTCCGACGAGGCCCCGGCGCAGAGCGGCATCGACGGCACCACCTACACCAGCCCGAACTTCGGCTACACGTTCGATTGGGATGACCGGGACTGGACCGTCTTCCCGGACTCCGAAGTGAGCCAGACCGATCCGCCGCTCGATTCCCTCTACCTCGAAGCGGATTCCGGCAATCTCTACATCTATGGATACGACGGCTACGACGGCGATCCCTCGGCCTGCCTCCAGGGCGAATCGGACTACTACGAGAACGACAGCGACGGCGTCTCCGACTGGAAGCCCGCCACCAATGCCGACGGCGATGTGCTTTCCCGGGAGAGCGACGACGCGGCCTGGGGGGTCTTCAACCTCACCTACACGAACCCGGACGATGAGGACGCCGAGCCGGTTAAGCTGACCGACTACATCGAGTGCCGCACGCTGGTGCCCGGCCAGTCGATCCTCATCATCTTCGCCTCCGCGCCGCGCGCCCAGTACAACGATCACATCGACCTCGTGCAGGCCGTGATCGATACGATCGAGATCCCGGAAGCAACGCCGGTTACCCCCACCGAGGAAGCAACCACCACCGAGGAGCCGACAGAAGAGGCGACGGAGACGGTCGAGGCGACCGAGAGCCCCGAGACCGATGTCACCCCGGAACCCACGAAGGCCACAACCACCACGACGACCACCGGTGATGTCGACGGGCTTGATGGCTCCGTCTTCACCAGCCCGTCGTTCGGGTTTACCTTCACGATTCCGGACGAGTTCTCCCTGCAGGACGCCCAGGTCGAGCAGGGTGACGAGACGCTGACCCTCACGAACGGCGTCTCCATCATCACCGTCCATGCGACCGACGATGCCGACTACACCGGATCGCTCACCAGTTGCGTCGAGGCGGTCGCCGCCGATGCCGGGGCGGACAAGGACCGCTTCCGGCTGGACCGGACCGCCGATGGCGCCGCGTTCCAGGGCAGCGACGATCGCAGTGCCTACGCGAACTACACCTACACCGGCAGCGACGGCGTGAAGTACGCCTACTTCATCGAATGCCGCGCGATCGAGGATGGCGAATCGGCGCTGATCGTGACGCAGGAAGTCCCCTACGACCAGTACACCACCGAGCGCGCCGCCCGCCGCGAGGTCCAGAACTCGATCCAGATGCCGTAGGGCCTTCCCGTCAGGACGGTTTACGGAATCAACGGCCCGTGCCACGAGACACCCCGCGTCATGTCGACGCGGGGTGTCTCGTGGTTGGCGCGCGGGGGGGAGCGACGAGTGGTCGGGATCAGCGGGCAGGCACCATGCCTGCCCATGTACGCCATGAGGGTCGTGGTGGTCGTCGGTCGCCTCCATCAGGGGGTGGACGAGCGCCAGCGGCCCGAAGAAGGATGGTCTCGGAATGGCGGGGTCGGGAGTATCCTCGAAGGGCGGTATGCCGCCGTTCCCGCTGGTGGCCGGACTGCGACGGAGGGACCCCCTATGACCTATCGCGCTACCAACGATGTCGTCCGGCGGGTGCTGCCGCTGATCGACCGGCTCGCCGATCGCAGCGTCGAGAAGGCGCGCGTGCTGCAATACCTCTCCGCGCAGGCGGGCGTCGACTGGGGCGTGCACGAGGTGGTCGCCGACGAGGTGCGGGTACTCGATGCCGGCGCCGGACCGCGTGCAGTGCGGGAGCTGGTCTACCGCGACCGCTTCAGCGGCGCGGAGCATACCCTTCGCTTTCCCGCGGCCCTGGAAGCCTTGCCGCCCGGGATCGTGCGGATGCTGGTGGAGGAATACAAGCGGCTGGCGGTCGATCGCCCGCTGACGATGATGGAGGAACCCCTCTTCGCGTGGTTCTACGCCGAATCCATCTGCGCCCACTGCCGGTGGCGCGGACCGGAGCATGCGCAACTGCACCTCGAATGCCGGTTCGCCGGATATCCCGTGAATGACGAGCCCGATACGGCCGGGTCGTGACCCGTGGCCTGCCGATTTGGGCAGGCCATGGCCACCGGACTCGACGCACTGGGTACACTAGAACGAACACTGTCGCTGGCCCCGCCCCATGCTGGCCAAACCGCCGGTCGCGGGCCAGTCTCCCGCGATGCCCAGTCGCATGGCGTCGCCCACCCACGCTGGAAGGACCTCCCGCTCGCCATGTCGGATATCGAAACGTCTACCCCACCGCTGACCGAGGATGCCATCCTCGCCGCGCTCGCCGAGGTGAAGGAGCCCGCCACCGGACGGGGGCTGGCCGAACTGAAGCTCGTCACCGGCGTGGCCATCCATGGCCCGAACGTCGCCCTCAGCATCGACCTGCTCAGCCCGATCACGAGCAACCGCGAGGCGATCGAGCGCGATGTCCGCGCCGCGCTGGCCGAGGTGCCGGGCGTGTCGCAGGTCTCCTTCACCTGGAACACCAAGGTGCGGGCCAGCGGCAGCGGGCGCTCCGACGCCCAGCCGATCCAGGGTGTGAAGAACACCATCGCCGTCGCCTCCGGCAAGGGCGGCGTCGGCAAGTCGACCGTCGCCGTCAATCTGGCCGTCTCGCTGGCGCGGGCCGGGGCGAAGGTCGGCCTCCTGGATGCCGATGTCTACGGTCCCAGCATCCCCCTGATGATGGGCGTGCACGAGAAGCCGCTGATGCGGGACAACAAGATCGTGCCGCTGGAAGCCTATGGCGTGAAGCTGATGAGCATCGGCTTCATCCTCGATTCCCAGAAGGCGCTCATCTGGCGCGGGCCGCTGGTCGCCCAGCTCATCAACCAGTTCCTGAACGATGTCCTCTGGGGCGATCTCGACTACCTGGTGGTGGACCTGCCGCCGGGAACGGGCGATGTCCAGCTGACGTTGGTCCAGAAGATCCCCATCGCGGGTGCGGTCATCGTCACCACGCCGCAGGAAGTGGCGCTGGCCGACGCGGTGAAGGGGCTCAAGATGTTCCAGGAGGTGAAGACGCCGATCCTGGGCATCGTCGAGAACATGAGCTGGTTCGTCAGCCCGGAGACGGGCACGCATTTCCCGATCTTCGGTGAGGGTGGCGGCCAGAAGACGGCCGACGCCTACGAGGTGGAGTTGCTCGCGCAGGTGCCGATCGAGATGGGCATCCGCGAGGGCGGCGACAGTGGCGCGCCGATGGCCGCCACGCAGCCGGACTCCGAGACGGGCGTGGCCTTCGCGCACCTGGCCGAGCGCGTCGCCAACCAGTTGGCGGTGCAGGCCTTGGCGAAGCCGCGCAAACCGACGATCATGCTTCGCACCGTACGTTAGTCATCGGGCGGCCGCTGGATCGCTGTCCTGACGCGGTCGTCTGCTGAAACGGGACTGGACATGACCCGATTGACGCGTGGTGGGAGTTGGCCCGTGGGGATCGGCCGATCCGGACAAGTGGCGGAAAACGATCAGAACGAAGCCCCGACCCCCTCGGCCCAGAGTCCGGGCGGTCCGGTGCTTCACCCGTCTACGCGCATCCAGATGTACGAGGATATCCTGGATTCAGCGTCCGACACGATCTTCGTCCTGTCGCCGGATGAGGAGATGCGCTTCATCTACCTCAACGAATCGACCCTGCGAAGCGTGCGGACCCTGGCCGGAGCCGATCTCACGCGGGACGACCTCATCGGACGCCCCGTTGCGATCCTCGGGTATCCACCAGAATTCATGGATCGGGTCTGGGCTGCCATGCAGCGCGCGCTCTCCGGGCAACCCTCGGTGGAGCAATACACCCTGCGCCGGCTCGATGGCACGACCTACGGCTTCGAGTGCGTGATGAATGTCATCCGGCTCGCCGATGGCCGGCAGGGCGTGGTCGGCGTCACGCGGGATCTTGGCCCGCGTGAGACGGCGGCGCTGACGCGCGGCGAGACCCTCGGCGCCGAGCAGCGCGCCCGGCAGGACGCCGAGCAGGCCGTTCACCTGCGCAACGACTTCCTCTCGACCGCCGCGCATGACCTGAAGACCCCGCTCACCGCCGCGCAGGGACGCGCCCAGTTGCTGCGCCGTCACCTGCTGCGGGCGAATGGCGATCCCGCCGCGCTCGACCTGGAGCGCATTGAGACGCACATCGAGGGCGTGCAGGCGGCCATCACGCAGATGGCGCACCAGATCTCGGAGTTGCAGGATGTCGCCTTCCTCCAGATCGGACGCCCCCTGAACCTCAATGTCGCCTCGACCGACCTGGTGACCCTCACCGCCGAGTGCATCGGGCGTGTCTCCCGCAGTGAGGCGATCCGCCCGGTGATCGCCTTCCGGCATCCGGATGATCCGGTGATCGTGCCGGTGGACCCGGTGCGCATGACGCGCGTGATCGACAACCTGCTCAGCAACGCCGTCAAGTACGGGCGCCCACCGGAAGCGCACATCGAGATCACGCTGTCGGTGCGGGCGGACGGGGATGACGAGGAGGTGGTCGTCCAGGTCGCGGACGACGGGATCGGCATTCCGGCGGCGGATATCCCGGGGGTGTTCGCGCGGTTCGTGCGCGCCAGCAACGTGGGAGACATCAACGGCCAGGGCGTGGGCCTGGCCGGGGCGCGCCAGATCGCCCGCCAGCACGGTGGCGACCTGACGGTGGAAAGCCGGGAGGGTGAGGGCAGCGTCTTCACGCTCGTCATCCCGCGAAACCTGGTCCATCCCGAGCAGTTGCCCGACTAGCGCATCCGCATCGATGGTTACGTTCCCCTAGACGCAGTCACCGTTCTCGCAGCTGCGAGGGCGGTGACTGCGTCGGTGCGTCTTTCCAGGCGGTTGGGCGGCAGGGTTCCGGATACCGCTGGCGCGCATCGCCCGCCACCCTCGATCCTGCCAACGTCACAGGCGAT
>JBQCJS010000757.1:0-3340 GCA_051952485.1 Thermomicrobiales bacterium
GCAGGAGGCCCGGTCCGCCACGGCGGATCGGGCCTCGCTCGTTCCCGTTCGGGATGGGAACCTATCCGACCATCTGGTGGGCGGATTCCAGCAGCCAGCTCGGCCGCGCGGCCGACTTCGTCTCGTCACAGAGCGCATTGGCCGCCGCCCAGTAGGCCTCCTCCGGCTGGGCATATCGCTCTTCCGGTGACGAGGCGGCCACCAATCCCTCGGGCAGGGGATCGCCTTCCGGCGTGATCTCCGCGATCGACCAGCGATAGGCGGGAGGCTCGTTCGGGCCGTCCAAGAAGCGTTTCTCGATCGTGATCGCGAACCGGCGACCGGCGCTCGGTGTGCGCAACGTCACCGCCGCGAGCTGGGCGCTCTCGCGCAGCAGCCGGACCGGTTCGAGGATGATTTCCGTCATGCGGACCGCGATGCGGTCAAAGCAATCAACCATGGTGGGACTCGATTCCTGGAGGGGCAGGCCGGGATATCGCCATCCGGGCCGGGCGCCCGTCTGTGGACGCACCACCATTGTACGGCGCGGCATCCGGCGAGGACCGGCCGTGGCGGGCCTCACGGCAACCTGACACGACATTGACACGCCGCGCCCCGGACGATCTCGCCCGGCAACTCCCGTGCGTGGCACACTTGTGGCAGCTACGCTCCGGGCCTCTCGCCCGATCGTTCTCTCATCAGGCAGGCATTTTCCATGCGCGTCACCTCCCTCGGCCATGCCGGCTTCTTCATCGAGACCGCCAAGGGCACCGTTCTCTGCGATCCCGTCTTCAATTCCTCCTACTTCGGATCGTGGTGGGTCTACCCGGCGAACGACCATCTCGATGTCACCCCCTTCGTGAACCCCGATTACCTCTTCATCTCGCACACCCATCTCGATCACCTGGACGAGACGTTCCTGCGTGAATCGGTCAGCAAGGAGACCACCGTCCTCCTGCCGGACCATCCCCTGGGGCTGGTCGAGAAGTGGCTGCGCAAGCTGGGCTTCACGAAGTTCGTGCAGACGAAGAACGGGCAAGCGCACGATGTGAACGGCCTGAAGGTGATGATCACCTCGCTGATCGCCCCGGCGGACGGTCCGCTCGGCGATTCCGGCCTCTCGCTGGACGACGGCGAGGTGCGCATCTTCAACCAGAACGACTCCCGCCCGGTCGATTTCGAGGCGCTGGCCGAGTTCGGCCCCTACGACTGCCACCTCCTGCAATACTCCGGCGCCATCTGGTACCCGATGGTCTACCGCTTCCCGCAGAAGATGAAGGACGCGCTCAGCTCCAAGAAGCGGACGACGCAGATGGAGCGCGCGCTGCGCTACGCCAAGCAGATCGGCGCGCCGCACATCATCCCGAGCGCCGGCCCGCCCTGCTTCCTCGACGACGACCTCCTCTTCCTCAACGACTTCGACCGCGATCCCACCAACATCTTCCCGGATGCGACCGTCTTCCTCGAACTGGTCGACCAGGTCGACTACACGACCGGCCACCTGGTCATCCCGGGCAGCGTCTTCACCGTCACGCCGGGCCACGTCGAGGTGACGCATCCGATCCCGGATGACGAGGTCCAGAAGATCTTCACGGACAAGCGCGGCCATGTGATGGCCTACAAGCAGCGCAAGCAGGCCGAGCTGGACGCCATCCGCGCCTCGTGGCCGGTGGGCCAGGTGGAGATCCTGCCCGCGCTCAAGGCGTGGTTCGAGCCCATCCTCGAACTCGCGGACCAGACCTGCGTGGGTGTCGGTGACCGCCTGAAGATGGATTGCGGGACGGAGACGATCGTCATCGACTTCGTCGATCGCTCCGTCTACGCCTGGGACGGGGTGCTGGAGACGGCCTACGCCTTCTCCATCCAGCCGGGGTTGGTGGAATACTGCATCCTCAACCACGAAGAGGACTGGGTGAACTACATCTTCCTCTCCTGCCGGTTCCAGGCGGAGCGGAAGGGGCCGTACAACGAGTTCCTCTACAGCTTCTTCAAGCTCCTCTCCGTGGAGCGTGTCGAGTATGCGGAGGGCTTCTACGAAGAGCAGCACCCGGAACCGCAGCTCTTCGAGTGCGAGGGCTACCTGCTCCAGCGCCGCTGCCCGCACCTGAAGGCCGACCTCACCCGATTCGGGGAGGTGGAGGACGGCATCATGACCTGCACCCTGCACGGTTGGCAGTGGGAGATCGCGACCGGCAGGAACATCACCGGCGACGACCGCAAGCTCTTCTCGAAGAAGATCGAGCCGCTGCCGATGGTCGATACCCACGAGGAACTGGTGGCGCGGGCGGCGGTCGGCGATGACTGACGCGCCATTCATCGCCGGATCGCGGCGGCTCCACCATGTCGGGATCGTCGTGGCGGACCTCGATGCCGCAGCGGAGCGGTACGCGGCGCTCGGCTTCACGGATGGCGACCGCTTCGCGGTGCCGGAGCAACTGATCGAGGCGATCACCTACCACGCCGGCCCATCGGGCTACGTCGAGCTGATCGCGCCGACCGACCCGGAAGGCGCGATCTCGCGGTACATGGCGAAGCGGGGCGAGGGAATGCACCACGTCGCCTTCGCCGTGGATGACCTCGCGGCGGAGCTGGATGCGCTGGCCGCGAAGGGTGTCCGCCTGATCGACGAGGCGCCCCGGATCGGCGCGCACGGCTGGCGCGTGGCGTTCATTCACCCGGAATCCTGCAACGGCGTCCTCGTGGAGCTGGTGCAGGAGTAGAATCGGGATGATGACGCTGGGGCGACCCGGTGTTCGCCCGTACCTGCCGGACCGACATGCGACCTTTCGGCTGCGTGTGTAAGGGATGGCGCGCGAGTGTGTCATCCCGAGCCCTTCGGCTACGCTCAGGGTGAACTCCGCGGTGCAGGGACGACCAGCGCATCGGGGGTGAAGCGCAGTCGAGGGTCGGGGGGCATGCATCACGCTCGCCTTCCCTCGTTCATCGTCCGAGTTTTCAGAGCAGCGGATCGTAGGGGTGATGGCATTCACCGGAGAGCCGAGGGATCAGCCGCCCGTGCATGATGCCCTCCATGCAGCCCGATCCCTCCACGCGCTCCATCGCTCAGGCCGGTTTCGTCTATGGGCCGCTTGGTCGGGTTGACAGATATCCTGTGGCGGAGGATGTCGTTGGGGCGTTTGCTGACGACCCTTCGGCGTTGGCCGGTCATGCCCTCGTGAGCGTTGACGAGCATGATGTCACGGTCCTGATTGCCGAGGGCTCGACCATCGCGGACGAGCTGTTCGCACGGCGGAATCGTTGTCCTGGCGACGAGTGAAGAAGGCTGGATGATCACCACCACCACGCGCACAATCCCGTTCGACACCCTGGACTTCTTCCTCGCCGCCGAGGCGCTGAAGCG
>JBQCJS010000758.1:0-8912 GCA_051952485.1 Thermomicrobiales bacterium
GGATCGACCATCGCCGACCTGCGCTCGTGGGCCGACCCGGCCAGGGCGAATGCCCGAGTGGCGCTCAGGGCCGAGGGGGAACGCTTCGTGCGCGAATGGGTCGCCACGATGGCATCCCTGCCCGCACCGTCGTCCCCGCGCTAGAAACCGGTGGTGGGGACGGCTTCAATCACGCGGGCGATGACGCTGTCGGCGGAGATGCCGGTCGCCTCGGCGTCGAAGTTCAGCATAATCCGGTGCCTCAGGGCGGGCAATGCCATGGCCTGCACGTCCTCGTAGGCGACATTCATGCGGCTTTCCAGCAGGGCCCGGATCTTCGCTGCCGCCACGAGGGTCTGCGCCCCGCGCGGGCTCGCCCCGTATCGTACGTAGGAGCGCGTCATGCCGGGGGAGAGTTCGTACTCCGGATGCGTTGCGAGGATCAGGCGCACGGCGTAGTCGGCGACGGCGCTGGTGATTGGCACCTGGCGCGCGAGGTCGCGCATCCGCTCGATCGTCGGCCCGTCGGCGACGGGCGTGGCGCTCGGGGCGTCCATCGAGGTCGTGCGCGTCACGATGCGCCGCAACTCCTCCGGCCCCGGAAACGGCACCGTCAGCTTGAAGAAGAAGCGATCCAGCTGCGCCTCCGGCAGCGGATAGGTCCCTTCCATCTCCAGGGGATTCTGGGTCGCCATCACCAGGAAGGGCTGGGGAAGCGTGTAGACCTGGTTCGCGACCGTGCAGGTGCCTTCCTGCATGGCCTCCAGAAGGGCCGACTGGGTCTTCGGGGTGGCGCGGTTGATCTCGTCGGCCAGCACGAGGTTGGAAAAGACTGGACCCTCACGGAACGCGAAGGAACGCTTTCCCGTCTCCGACTCCTCGATGATGTTGGTCCCGGTGATGTCCGCCGGCATGAGGTCCGGCGTGAACTGGATACGGGAGAACCGGAGCGAGAGCGCGTCGGCGAGCGTGCGCACGAGCAGGGTCTTGCCAAGACCGGGCACGCCCTCCAGCAGCACGTGGCCTCCGGCGATCAGCGCGACCACCACATGCCGGACGACATCGGTCTGGCCGACGATCACTTTCGCGATCTCGTCTTCGAGGGTCTGGGCCGTCTGCCGGAACGCGGAAGGGGAGAGCTCGGATTCGGTCACGGTTCATCTCCAGTTCGCGACGACGGCATGGCGACGTCAGTGCCGCAGGAACAGGACCACCACGAAGATCACCATCACCATGATGTTGATGGCGATGAAGACGCCTCCGATCAGCACCATCTGCCATTTCGGGGAGAGATGGAGCATCGAGGTGACGCTCGCTGGGGACTCATCGCCCGGCGTCGGCTCGACCGGCTCGCTGGCGCCCGCCTGCGGAGCCAACGCCTCTTCATCGCCGTCGGTTCCCTGCGTTCGCTCGCTCATTCCGGTCCCCGCCGTCATCCTGTGGTCGTCATCGCGTCGGCATGGCCGTCCGCAACCGGTTCCGGTGCGGAGGGGGTTGGCTGCTTCGTCGCGACCGTCGAGCGGAGGGCCAGCAGGTAGAGGGGGATCCCGATGATGATGACGCTGAAGTAGGTCACGAACCGGTCGAGCAGGGCGACGGCCGCCGCCGAGTCGCCAGAGATGCCCACTTGCGGGAGCAGCCAGATCATGAAGCCCTCCACCACGCCGAGGCCCGCGGGCGTGATCGGGACGATGGTCACCAGCGCGCTCAGGAGCGCGACCATCGTCGCTTCCGGCAGCGTGAGGGAGAGGCCCAGCGACTTCGCGACGAACATCAGCCGCAGGCCATCCGTGATCCACAGGACCAGCCCGACCACCGTGTAGGGCAAGGGCCGCCGCAGGATGTTGAAGATGCCATCGTGCAACCGCTGGTAATGGGACGAGATGCGATCCGGCAGCCAGCGCTCAACCTGGTCGCGCGCGAGCCAGAGGAAGATCGCTCCGACCACCCCGATCGCGACCACCCCTACGCCAAGCAGGAACGCCTGCTCCGCGCGATGTGGCACCTTCGTGCCGAACACGATCGCGCCGGAGATCGTGAGGACTAGGACGAGGCAGACGAGGTCGATCAGCCGTTCCGCCAGGATGGTTCCCAGCGACCGGCCGAACGACGCGCCATTCTTCTGCTTCAGGAGGTATGACCGGTAGGCGTCCCCCAGCCGCGCCGGGAGGACGCAGTTGGCGAACCAGGAGAGGATGATGATGTGCAGCATGCCGAGGGGACCCGGCATGTCGAACCCGTGCGCCTTGTCGATTCCGACCCGGGCGAGCATGTTCTTCCAG
Organism: Thermomicrobiales bacterium; assembly: GCA_051952485.1. Classification (GTDB taxonomy): domain Bacteria; phylum Chloroflexota; class Chloroflexia; order Thermomicrobiales; family UBA6265; genus JASGDN01. The sequence continues at coordinate 2,262 of JBQCJS010000758.1, forward strand.
CGGAGTCCCCGGAGGAAGAGCGCGCCGTAGTACATGAAGAAGGCGACGGCCAGATACCCCAGGTTGGCCTGTCGGAGCTTGGACCAGACTTCGGCGGGATCGATCTTCAGGCTGCGAAAGGTGAAGACGAGGATGAGCACCGCGAACGCGAACGACGCCAGCGTGCGTGGCTCGAGCATCCGCTTGCCGAGGTTCTCGGGTGGACCCGCTTCCGGGCCATCGTCCTGGTCGGACAGGTCCAGCGGAGCCCGATTGGGGTCGACGTCCTGCCGGCCGGTCCCGTCGGGGGACGCCGAGCCCGCCGTTGGCAGCGTCGAAGAATCGATCGTCATGGACGTCATTCCTGCAGGCCCGGGGGAAACGACCGGGTCCTGACTTCGCGCGCCGGACAGCCAACGCCACCGGCACGACACCATACCGGTGCCCGGCACCCCTCGGCGCCATCGGGCAGTGTACTCCCTGCATGTCCCGGCTGACGACGCGCGTCTTCCGGGAGGGGTGTCACGTCCTGCGGGCGGGCTTCCAGTCCGGGATCGGCTGCGCCCGCGCGGCAGGATCGTAGACCTCCTTACGGATGAGATGGCCCGTGCGCACGGCCACGAGATAGGCCAGCGATCGCATGCCGACGAAGATCAGGATGAGCGAACCGACGGTCAGCAGCACGATCGGCCAGAGGAAGGGCGCCTCCCGCTGGATGATGACTCCCCCCACCGTAAGCTCACCGGACCCGACCAGCGAGATCGTCAGCACATGGTCGGAGTCCGCCAGGCCGCTCAGGAGCTGCTGGGGCAGGTCATCCGTCCCCAGTGTGGACCGGAAGCTCCATTCGCTCCCGTCGTCGCCGTACCCACCAGGGATCACCGCGCCGTCGAGCGTGAGTTGCAGCCGGCCGGATTGCGGACCGGAGCGGATGTAGGCGACGAGCCCTGTGCCCCGGAAGGTGATGGTGACGGATGATCCCTGCTCGCTCGTCGTCTTGAAGGTCCGCCCCTCCAGGTGCTGATCCTGCCACGAGCCTCCGTACGAGAAGGCTACGGAATCCATCGGGGCGAACCCGGTGTTGGCGAGCGCGGCCTGTTCCTGCGTCGCCTTGCTCGTGAGGGCCTGGAAGAGCGGGGTCGCCCGTCCCTCCGGCAGCACCACCGCGTAGGTCGAATCGCGGGATGCCGGATCGGGATCGATGAAGTCCCATTGCACCATCAGGCCCATCCACGGCCACTCGGCCCAGCTCCGTTCCATCGCGCGGAGCACGAAATCGGCCTGCCGATCCCGCGTGATCGTCCCGGTCGCGGACCAACCAAAGGAGGTCGCCCAGATCGGCGTCGAGGCGTCACCGGCCTTGACCACGATGTCGCGGTAGAGGATGGCGCGGGAGAAGTTGATGCGATCCTCGGCCACGCGCCGATCATCCGGTGAGAGCGTCCCCCCGTCGAGGCGCAGGCCGACGATGTCGAAGAAGGGAGCGGCGTCCAGCACGAAGAGCGAGGTCAGGAATTCGACGTCCGTTTGCCCGGATGCCGCATCGGAGGTGACGGCCAGCTCGGGCGAGATGATCTTGACTTCGGCGTTGCCGGCCCGCGCCCCGTTGAAGCCTGCGGCCAGCAGGGGAATGAACGCATCGGCATCGGCAGGTGTACCACCCCACTGGCTGGCGAGGTTGGGCCGGTCCCAGACCTGGACGAACGGAATCCGCTCACCGTATCGGGCGGTGAGTTCCTGCATGAATGCCTGGTAGCTCGCCGGGTCGGCCGGAGGGCCGTCCTGGCCACCATCCGAGGCGCGGGCCCACGCCGGCGTGTCCTTCACCACCGCGATCACCTGTACGCCATTCTGGGACAGCGACTGCACGATGAGATCGTATTCCGACCAGTCGAAGGTCCCCTGCGCGGTCTCGATCTGGCTCCAGGAGAACTCCTGCCTCACGTACCGGAACCCGCCGTCCCGCAGTTCGGCGGCGACGCTGCCGATCTCGCCGTCCGGAAAGAGCCGGAGATCCACCTTGGTCGCCAGCTCCTTGCCGGTCGGCTGCACGACGTAGGGAATCTCCGCGCCCGTCTCGACACCCCGATGCAGGTAGTTGTCGATCGTCGCGGCCGCGCCGCCGACGCCCAGCCCGGCGGCCAGCACCAGGAGCGAGAAGAAGAGCCGGGTGAAGTCGCGGTGCCGCCGCTGCCAGTCCATGACATCGAGCAGCCACGCCGCGACCGCCTGGGCGGAACGCGCGGCGACGCCCGGCGTCTCGTCCACCGCCGCAGCAGGCAGCTTGCCGAGACCCGATTCGCGTTCCGACGGTTCGTAGGGATACGGGGTTGGCACGGGGGGAGCAAACTCCACGACCGCGACGGCTGCCGCGATCCGCTGATCGTCATGGCCCGGGCAGGCGAAAGCGAATCGAGGGACGCCCGGCGCTCCGCAAGTATAGGCGAGCGCACCTCGCAGCTCGGCCCCGGTTCGCTGTAGGCCATCTCCGGATCGTAGGGTATCCTGCCTGCGTCGATCGCCGTACCCACGACAACAGGGATGCACGCATGACTGACCAGACACCGAGCCGACGCCACCTGACGCCAGATGACCTGTTCGCCATCCGCCTCGTAGGCGATGTCCAGGCCTCGCCCGAGGGCGAGCGCATCGCCTGGAGTGTCGTGACCCTCGACAAGGAGCAGGATGGCTATCGCTCCGCGATCTGGATCACCGACGCCGACGGGTCGAACCAACGCCAGCTCACCGCCGGGACCGTGCGAGACACGACGCCGACCTGGTCCCGCGATGGCTCGACCCTCGCCTTTGTCTCCAACCGGCCCTATGCCCGCCTGCCGAAGACCGACGACACCGATGCTGCCGAAGACGCCCCGAAGAAGGGGAAGGATGGGAAGAAGCCTGACGCGCCGAAGCCCTTGCCACAGATCTGGACGATCGCGGTGGACGGCGGCGAGGCAACCCAGGCCACAGCGCATCCGAATGGCGCCTCGTCTCCCTCCTGGTCTCCTGACGGGACACGCATCGCCTTCGTCGCGCAGGACACCGTAGCCGAGGACGCTGGCTTTCTTCCGCCGACCAGCGTGGGCCCGGTCGCGGACGAGCGGGTGGTGAACGACCTCCGCTACCGCTTCGATGCCCGCGGCTGGCTGGAGAAATACGCCCACATCTGGACCGTGGACCTCACGTCCGGCGAGATGACGCAACTTACCGACGCCGACGTGAACGATAGCGAACCCGCCTGGTCCCCCAACGGCGACCTGATCGCCTTCACCGGGAACCGCCGCGACGACCGCAAGCGGCTCGGTGCGAGCACGATCTTCACCATTTCCCCGAACGGGGGCGAGCCGACCGCCATCGCACCGGACGATGCCCAGTTCGGTGGCCCATCCTGGTCGCCCGATGGCGCCCTCATCGCCTTCGCGGGGCACCTCGACGCCGCGATCGGCGCCCTGAACAACCGGCTCTGGACCGTCAAGCCGGACGGCTCCGGACTCATCAACCGCACCCAGACCTGGGATGTCTCGATCGGCGATGCCGGCATGAGCGATGTCGTCGGCGATGGATCGACCGGCCTGCGCTGGCGCGGCAACGACGAGATTCTCTTCCTCGGTTCCGATCGCGGGCAGACGCGCGTCTGGTCGCTGGGGCTCGATGCCGCTGAACCGGTTGCCGTGACCACCTCTGGTCCGCGCCGGGTTTCCTCGTTCGCGGTAACGGCGCGTGGCCTGGCGTTCACCTCAGGGGCGATTCACCGCCCGTTCGAACTCTTCGTCGCGGACACGGATGGCGGAAACGAACGCCAGGTGACCGCCGTCAATGCGGAACTGGTGGAGTCCGTCGACCTCCCGGAGGCGATCGACCTCACGGCCACGGCACCGGATGGCAAGCAGATCCAGGGCTGGCTGATTCCGCCGGCCGGTTTCGACCCCGGGAATCCCGGCACGCATCCGCTCATCGTCCAGATCCACGGCGGTCCGCACGCGATGTACGGCTATGCGATGTTCCACGAGATGCAGCTGATGGCCGCCAAGGGATACGCGGTGCTCTTCAGCAACCCCCGCGGGTCGTCGGGATACGGCGAGGAGTTCACCGGGATCACGCGCGGCTGCTGGGGCGAGAGCGACATGCCCGATGTGATCGCCGTGCTGGAACAGGCGATCGCCGACCATGCCTGGATCGATACGGCCAACCTCGGCGTCACCGGCGGCTCCTACGGTGGGTATCTCACCAACTGGATCGTGGGGCACGATACCCGCTTCAAGGCGGCCGTCACGCAGCGGTGCGTGTCGAACTTCTACTCCTTCTTCGGCACCAGCGACATCGGCTTCGACTTCGGCGTGTTCGAGTTCGGCGGCACCCCGTGGGCGGAAGCGGAGAAGCTGCTGAAGTACTCGCCGATCTCCTACGTCGACAAGATCGAAACACCGCTCCTGATCGTCCACAACGAACTCGACTTCCGATGCCCGATCGAGCAGGCGGAGCAGATGTTCACCGCGCTGAAGTACATGGGCAAGGAGGTCTCCTTCGTGCGGATTCCCGGTGAGAGCCACGGACTCTCCCGCAACGGAACGCCGAGCCGCCGCCTCGCCCGCCTTCACCACATGATCGGCTGGTTCGACTCCCATCTCGACCAATCCACGGAATCCGCATGACCGATCGCTCGACCCTCGCCGACCGTCTGCAACGCCTGAAGGGCGAGCTCGCGGATCGCTACGGACCGCGCGCCACCAATCCCGCCCTCGGCGGCGATGCACTCGTCGCCACCTTCGAGGCGTTCGCCACCTGGGCGCGCGGCGCGAACGTGTCACTGGAAGACGTGATGGCCGCGAGCCTGCAGGGCGTCCAGCATCTCACCGACCTCGCGGGCGGCTCCGGGACAGAGGAAGGCACGATCCGGGGGGCAGCGGTCGCCATTGCCGCCGTCTCCCGGGTCTACGCCCAGCCAGCGGAAGGCACTCCGGTCGCGGCAGATCCTGCCACCGCAGCGAAGCAGATGCTCCGGCTCTCGGTGCTCTACGAGGTCAATCGCGCCGCGTCCGCCGATATCCAGCTAGGGGACTTCCTCCAGCACATCGTGGGCGCGGTGGCGGAGGGCGTCGCGTCGGACTCCTGCGCGATCTTCCTCTTCGATGACGGGACCGAACTGCTCACCTTGCGCGCGGCCACGGGGCTGAACGCCTCATCGGTCGGCTCCGCCACGGTGCGGCTGGGAGCGGGGATCACGGGCCGCGCAGCCCAGGAGGGGCGGCTGATCGCGGCGCCCGACGCCCACATGCACGAGACCTATATCTCCCAACCCGGCATCGGCGAGGAGATCTACACCTCCCAGGTCTCGGTTCCCCTCGTCTCCAAGGGGATCGGCAAGCTGGTTGGCATGCTGAACGTGAACTCGGTGCGACGGCGCGAATTCACGGACGACGAACTCGAGTTCCTGCAGACGGTCGCGGACGAACTGGCGATCCGGATCGAGAACGCCCGCCGCCATATCGAGACCGACGAACGCCTGCGGGAGAAGATCGCCCAGCTTGGCACCCTCCAGCGGGTGAGCCGCCTGCTGGCGTCGACCCTCGACCTTGGCGAGGTCCTCCGCCTGATCGCCGAGCAGGCCGTCGAGCTCGTCCATGCCGAGGCTGCGTCGATCTTCCGGTTCCACCAGCCGTCGCCCGGTCAACCGGGGGAATCGGTCCCGGACATCCAGTATCGCGTCGGCAAGGAACGCCTGCTCCGCAACCGCGACGACCTGAACCGCATCGTCACCAACGTGATGCGGACGGGCACCGCGCAACGCGACGAACTCGACTACGAGGATGGCACCAATCCCCTCTTCTGCCTGCCGCTCCGGTCCGCGCGCGATTCGGTCGGCGCCATCTGCTTCCGGCTCCGGGAGGAGACGGAGATCGACGAGGATACACTGGGTATCCTCCAGGCCTTTTCCGACTCCGCCGCCATCGCCATCGAGAACGCGCAGCTCTACCAGGACGCGATGCACAGCATCACCACGCAGCGGGCACTGGTGCAGGAGATGCATCATCGAGTCCGCAACAACCTGCAGACGGTGGCGGCCCTGCTCTCGCTGCAGCTTCGCTCCGCCGAGGATGCCCCATGGGCGACCGAGATCCGGGAGGCGATCAGCCGCATTCAGTCGATCGCCGCCGTCCACGACCTTCTCAGCGACGAGAAACGCCTCGCCGGCACCACGGTGGACGTGATCGCCCGGATGGTGGCCGAGGATGCCCACAGCACGCTCATCCCGCCCCATCTGCGGGTCCGCTTCGACATCCAGCCGTCCAGCCTGACGGTCGCCTCACGCCAGGCGACCATCCTGTCGCTGCTCATCAACGAGTTGACCGCGAACGCGATCAACCACGGGTTCCGCGACCGGGGTGAGGGCTACGTGCGGATCAGGGCGTGGGAGGACGAACACGGCCTGGCGAACGTGGAGGTCTTCAACGACGGGCACAAGGTGCCGGAGGGATTCGACCCAGCCCTCTCGGACGGGCTCGGCATGCGCATCACGCAGCGCCTCGTCGTCTCCGACCTGAAGGGCACCTTCACCATCAACTCGGACGCGCTCGGCACGACCGCCCTCATGCGCTTCCCGATCGTGGACGACGCCTGGAACGGGTGAACCGTCTGATCGTGATGGACGGAGAACGGGCGGCGGATCGATCC
>JBQCJS010000759.1:0-3056 GCA_051952485.1 Thermomicrobiales bacterium
ACCAGCGGGCTGTTGGAATTGCCGCCCAGGATGGTGATCTCGTCGTAGCCGTGCGCCATTGCCCTCAGCCCTCCCGCTTGCCGGCGCCACGCACGCGGCGCTGCGCGAGCGGGCGCTCCGGCGTCGAAGCGCCCCGTTCCTGGTCCTTCGCATCCATCGCCGCGGCACAGGGCGAACGCGCCACGCTGGCAGCCAGATCGCCGTCCCGCGCTGGGCCATCCGGCTCGCCTGCCGACGCGTCCGGCTCTTCCTCACCGTCTGGCGCTCCGTCGTCTCCCGCGAGGGCATCGTCCTGGGCGAGGGTGAGCAGTGCCTGGCGGGCGGCTTCCTGCTGGGCCTCCCGCTTGCTGCGCCCCTTGCCGACGCCGATCTGGCGATCCTCCAGCACCACGGCGACCGTGAACTGGCGGGCGTGATCGGGACCTTCCTCCGCGATCGTCTCGTAGGTAGGCGGGTCGCCGAACCGTTCCTGCATAACCTCCTGCAGGATGCCCTTCGGGTTGGAGAGCGTCTCCGAGGCGAGGATGGTCTCCAGGTCGCGGTCGAGATAGGCGCGGACGAACTGCTCGGCGACATCCCGCCCCTGATCGAGCGCGATGGCCCCGACCAGGGCCTCGAACCCCCCGGCCAGCATCCGATCCCGCGCGCTTTCGGTGACGCGCTCGCCGGACCCGAGGTAGAGGTATTCCTGCATGTGGAGCTCGCGTGCCCAGCGCACCAGGGTCTCGGCGCGAACCGTCGCGGCGCGGCGGCGGGTGAGCGTGCCTTCGTCGGCGGCGGGATCGGCGGTGTAGAGGTACTCCGCGACGATCAGCCCCAGCAGGGCATCACCCAGGAATTCGAGCCGTTCGTTGCTCTGGAAGATCGCGTCCAGCTCCGCGACGCTCCCCCAGTCGTGGAGGATCGAGCGGTGGGTGAGCGCCAGCCGCAGGACGAGGTGATCGCGGAAGGCGATGCCGACGTTGCGGGCGAACGCGCCATCGGCGGCGTCGTCCGGCAGGCGGTAGGCGAGCGAGACAGGGGCGGTCTGGGAAGTCGAGGTCATGGGGAGGGCATCCGGTCCGTGAGCCAGCGGAGCGCAGGCGGCGGGGATTCAGGCAATCGGGCATGACCGGCGCGGCGGGCGATGCCGGTGCCGGGTCAGCGGGAGGGCACGTCGGCGCGCAGCGTGCGGTCGAGGTTGACCCCGGCCGCCATCGCGATATCGCGCAGTTTCGGCCAGTCGATGGTGACGAAGTAGGTGTAGGTGCGATCGCCGGTCTCGATGGAGCGGGAACTGGCAAGGTCGTAGCTGACGAGGAAGCGGATGAGCGCGTCGGCCATGCGGTTCTCGTCGGGCTTGCGATCGTCCAGGGCCAGCTCGGTGCCGCCGATCGCGTAGCGGTGCCAGGCCTTGAGGACCCCCTGTTCGAAGGCGGCAGCGAGGCTGTCGGCGCGCTCGACCTCGCGGCGGGCGGCCTGGTGCTTGTCCTGTTCGAGGTCGGGCGCGGTTGCGGAGGCATCGCGGTCGATCGCGCGCAGTTCGTCGTCTACGACGTAGCGACGCACGATGTAGTCGAGCACCTGACGCAGATCGTCCGCCACAGCAACCCCCGCTTGCCTCGAGCCGGCGTCGATGCCGCGCAACACGCGCGGCCGTGCCCCGCCAGGACCCGTTTCCGGTGAAGAGTATACCCGCAGCCCGTCGCCATTCCGCGAAGGCGTCCACGATCGATCGACCGGAAATCCTGGCCAACCGGGTCGCCGGTCCCCCGGCGCGGCGTGCTAGGCTCATCCCTGCGGGCGACAGACGATCGCCCCGCACCAGGCGTCACGCTCCGGTCACCGTGATCCGGAGTTCCGGCGCCGGTCAGTTGCAGGGAGGTCTGCACGGTGGACACGTCCACATCCAACCCCATCACCGGCCCCATCGCCACCGTTCCCGGGTATCCCCGGATCGGCACGCACCGCGAGGTCAAGAAGGCGCTGGAAGCGTTCTGGTGGGGCAAGATCACCGCCGAGAAGCTCGTCGACGCGGCGGATGCCGTCCGCGATGCGGGCTGGGCCACCCAGGCCACCGCCGGACTCGACCTGCTGCCCGTCAACGATTTCTCCTTCTACGACCAGGTGCTCGACACCATCGGCCTCTTCGGCGCCGTGCCCATCCGCTACGAGTGGTCGGGCGACACCGTTGACATGGACACCTACTTCGCGATGGCGCGCGGCCGCACCGGCGACCACGACGTGCCCGCGATGGAGATGACCAAGTGGTTCGACACGAACTATCACAACATCGTCCCTGAGCTCGGCCCGGAGACCGACTTCCGCATCGCGGGCGGCAAACCGGCCTACATGCTGCGGGCCGCCCGGGCGCGTGGGCATGGCCACCGGGCCAAGGTCGTGCTGCTCGGCCCGGTCACCTTCCTCGCCCTCGCCAAGCCGACCGTGGATGGCTTCGACCCGCTGACGCTGCTCGACCGGCTGCTTCCCCTCTATACGCAGGTGGTGAAGGAGGTCGCCGCTGGATCGGACGATACCCAGGGCGCCGCGTGGATCCAGATCGACGAGCCGATCCTCGTCACCGACTACCCGGAGGGCACCCTCGCCGCGCTGGAGCGGGCCTACGCCGCCATCGCGGCCGTCAAGGGCGACGCGAAGGTGATCGTCCAGACCTACTTCGACCACGTCGGGGATGCCTACGAGACGCTCGTCAACCTGCCGGTGGACGGTATCGGCCTTGACCTGGTGAGGGGCCAGAAGAACCTCGACCTCATCGCCGAGCACGGCTTCCCCAGGGACAAGGTCCTCGTGGCGGGTGTCGTGGATGGCCGCAACGTCTGGATCAACGACCTCGCGGCCTCCTTCGACACCCTCAGCGGGCTCGCGGATCGGATCGGCGCCGAGAACCTGCACGTCTCGACCTCCTGCTCGCTCCAGCACGTTCCCTACGATGTTTCCCGCGAGACCGGGATCGATCCGGAGATCCGCTCCTGGCTCGCCTTCGCCGAGCAGAAGCTCGCCGAGGTCGTGCTGCTGGCGAAGGGCCTGCGCGAGGGCCGCGACGCCATCGCCGCCGA
>JBQCJS010000760.1:0-4236 GCA_051952485.1 Thermomicrobiales bacterium
AAGAGACGAAGGCCGCGATCCGGCGGTGCGCCCGGCTGGAAGGCATGGTGACGGACCCCGTCTACGAAGGGAAGTCGATGCAAGGCATGATCGACCTCGGGGAGAAGGGGTTCTTCGCGCCCGGGTCGCGCATCCTCTACGCCCATCTCGGCGGCGTCCCTGCCATCAACGGGTATTCCTACACGTTCCGCAACGGCTGACGCCACCCCATCACGGATGCGTCGAGCGCCGGCGTGCGCCCTGTGCAGGGGACGCGCTGGCGCTCCTGTGTGCATGAAAATCCGCGCCACTTCCGCAACACAGAACCGGCTATCACCGATTATGTGACATTCTGGCACATCACCGGTACCCGCTTTGACTGACGACACAGGCAAATCTGTCCTGAATTTCGCGAACATACGGCGATTACGATTTCCCGTACGTACAGCTTGTCACTGTTTGTCACAGGCATCCACAATGGCACCGGTGCTTTTCGGTCACCGGTTCGACGACAGGATGGAACCGTCGAACGGCTGGAAACCGGGATCGAGACCAGGCACCGGATTCTGTTCGCTGCGCTCACAAGCTCGTGCGAGTGCAATAAGGACCGCGGTTTCGTTTGCATCGCGAGGTGCAGGCTGGACAGGTGTTGCCTGTCTGGCGGGGATCGTGGGGAGGGAAGGCATGTCGACGACTATTGGCAGGCGTGGTGGGTCCCTGGGCGAGGCGCATGCGCGTCGCTCCATCGTGAGGCGGCTGCGCCCGGTCATTCCCGCGATCGGTCTGATCGTGCTTCCGGCGCTGACTCCTGTCATCACCTACGCAGATACGAACCTCACTGTCGGCGGCGACGCGGTCATCGCGTACACCAGCGGCGATCTCATCCGCCTGCGCGACGAGCCGTCCACGGCGGGCACGATCCTGGGCGAGTATTCCGAGGGAACCGCGGTCCACGTCATCGATGGCCCCGTCACTGCAGCGGATGGAACGCTCTGGTATCAGGTCTCCGTGGGCGGCAACACCGGCTACATCGTCCAGGACTGGCTGGCGGCCAGCGGCACGATGTACCCCGACATCACCGGCTCCGCCGTGACGAACGACTCCGTCGAGTTCCGTTCGGGGCCGAGTTCCTCGACCGCCAGCCTGGGAACGATCCCGGCAGGCACCGAAGTCTCGCTCACCGGCCAGACGATGGACGGCTTCATCTCGGCCATCTGGAACGGGCAGAATGGCTGGATCTACGGGCAGTATCTCGGGGACGCGCCAGCCGCCGAGGCTCCCGCCGCGGAAGCACCGGCCGAGGAAGCCATCGACTGGAATGGCGCCACCGGGGCCTGGCACACCAACGATTCCGTGAACCTGCGGACGGAGCCGAGCACCAGTTCGACGGTCATCGTGGAACTGCCCGCAGGGGCAAACGTGTCGCTCACCGGGGCTGTCGCCAATGGATTCGCGCAGGCCGAGACCGATGCCGGCACCGGCTGGCTCTCGCAGCAGTACCTCAGCGAGGGCGCGGCGTCGAGCTCCGGCGAACAGGCCAGTGCTGACGACAGCGGAACGGACTCGTCCGCGGCGCCCGCAACCTCCGCCACCGGGCAGGGGATGGTCGACTTCGCGATGCAGTATCTCGGCTACCCCTACGTGTGGGCGGGCAAGGAACCGAGCACCGGGTTCGATTGCTCCGGATTCACCCGCTGGATCGTGCTCAACACCCTGGGCTACGACATCGGGGGAGGCGTTCCCGGGCAGACCGACTTCGGCACGTCCGTCGCCTGGGGCGACTGGCAGCCGGGCGACCTGATCTTCTTCGCCGACACCTACGAACCCGGCCTCTCGCATGTCGGGATGTACATCGGCAACGGCCAGATGATCCACGCGGAGAACCCGTCGACAGGAGTCGTCATCTCCGACATCACCTCCGGGTACTACCAGGAGCACTACGCTGGGGCGCGACGCCTCGTGTAGTCCCTCACCCTGCATCCGAAGCGGCATCCGGATCGTTCCGGATGCCGCTTCGGCCGTTCTCGTGCGGAGGTGCGTTGCGTGAGCCCTGCGCCTCCGCTAGGCTTCAGCGGGAGAGCCAGTGCAGGCGCTGGCGCAGGGCGTGAAGGGTCAGTGATGAACGCAGATGAACGGGCAGCGGCCATCGAACGGTACCGGCAGGGTCCTGCCGCGCTGCGTGCAGCCTGGGACGCGAGTCCGGCCGCATCCCGGCAATGGCGCCCCCAGCCCGAGGCATGGTCGATTCACGAGATCGTGGTGCATTGCGCCGATAGCGAGGCAAACGCCTACACCCGCATCCGCATGCTGATGGCCGAGCCCGATCCGGTAATCGTTGGCTACGATCAGGATGCGTGGGTCGAACGGTTCGACTATCATGCCAGGCCGACCGACTCGGCCTTCGCCGTGATCGAGGGCATCCATGCCCACACCGCAGAGCTGCTTCCGACGTTCACCAGCGATGACTGGGCGCGGACTGGAACGCACTCCCAGCGCGGCACCTACTCCGCCGAGGACTGGCTGCGCGACTACAGCGAGCATCTCTTCGAGCACGTCGCCCAGATCGAGGCGAACGTCACCGCCTGGATGTCCCGCTCCATCTAGACTCCAGGGGTGTTCTCATGGTTCACAGGAAAGGAATCGTCAACGCGTGCGCGCATTGCTGAGTGTGTATGACAAGACTGGTGTCGTGGATTTCGCGCGGGAGCTGGCGGCCCTCGGATACGAGCTCGTCTCGACCGGCGGGACCTTCGCCGCGATCGCGGCGGCAGGGTTGCCCGTCCGGCAGGTTGCCGAGGTGACCGGATCGCCGGAGATCCTGGACGGCCGCGTGAAGACGCTGCATCCGCGCATTCATGGCGGCCTGCTGGCCCGGCGAGACCTCCCGGACCACATGGCCCAGCTCGCGGAACACGAGATCGAGCCGATCGATGTCGTCGCCAGCAATCTCTATCCGTTCGAGCGGGTGGTGTCGACGCCCGGTGTTTCGGACGAGGACATCATCGAGAACATCGACATCGGCGGTCCGGCGATGGTCCGGGCATCGGCCAAGAACTTTGCCTCGGTCCTGATCGTGACCAATCCGGGGGACTACGCCGCCGTCACCGCCGCCCTGCGCGACGGGAAGGACGATCTTCCCTTCCGGCGGAAGCTGGCCGCGAAGGCCTATGCGCACGTCTCCGCCTACGATGCCCTGATCGCCCAGTACCTCCGCGAAGCGGATTCCACCGCCTTCCCGGACGAGCTGTCGATTCCGTTGCGGCTTGGCGTGACCACGAAGTATGGGGAGAATCCCCAGCAACAGGCGGCGGCCTATCGGCGCCTGCGTCCCGGTGCTCCCGAGCACGGCCTGCTCGACGCAGAGCTGCTCGTCGGGGATGCGCTCTCCTTCAACAACTACCTCGATGCCGATGCCGCCTGGCAGGCCGCCCAGTTGCTGGACGGCGCCGGCGTGGCGATCGTGAAGCACATGGTGCCCTGCGGCCTGGCCCAACGCGACACGCTGGTGGACGCCTATGTCGCGGCCTACGAGGGCGATCCGGTGTCGGCTTATGGCGGCATCGTCGCGCTGAATGGCGTCGTGGACAGCGCAACTGCGGCCCAGATGCGCAAGATCAAGCTCGACATCATCATCGCGCCGGATTATGACGAGGACGCACTGGCTTCCCTGGCGAAGAAGAAGGGAACCCGCATCCTGCGGCTTGCCAACCGCGATGCGGCATCGCCCCGATCGACGACGTTCGACGTGCGGCCGATTGGTGGCGGCCTGCTGGTGCAGACACCAGACAATGCCCAGGATGATCCGACTGCCTGGACCATCGTCACCGAACGGCGGCCCAGTGCGGATGAGCTGCGGGACATGGCCTTTGCCTGGCAGGCGGCCCGCCTCGTGAAGTCGAACGCGATCGTCTTCTCCAAGGCGAACGCCGTGATCGGCCTCGGGGCCGGGCAGCCAAACCGCCTGGAGAGCGTCGCCATTGCCGCCAGGAAGGCCGGAGAGCGTGCGCAGGGCGCCGCGATGGCCAGCGATGCCTTCTTCCCCTTCGCGGACGGCATCGAGCAGGCGATCGTCGCCGGGATCACGGCTGTTGTGCAGCCGGGAGGCTCCATCCGGGACGAGGACGTGATCGCGGCCGCGAACGCCGCCGGCATCACGATGGCGTTCACCGGCATCCGCCATTTCCGGCACTGAGGACAGGGGCCACCATCCCTGTCAATGGAAATGCGCCCGGGTCCGTTGTGGACTCGGGCGCTTTT
>JBQCJS010000761.1:0-5546 GCA_051952485.1 Thermomicrobiales bacterium
CGAAGCGCTCACCCCTGGACCAACCGCACCGGGCAGGCGGAAGCCGGCCTGTCCTACCAGGTCGACGCCGACGGCGATACCGTGCGGCTCATCGTCTACCACCAGGCGCCGCATGGCCGTTGGTTGGAAACGCGTGCTGACTGGGGCGGACGCTGGGGCGTGCTGCCGAAGACGATGCGGTCCGCCTACGGTGCCACCATGAGCGCCGTGCGTGCGGCCCTGGGAGGGTAGGGTGATGGCCATCACCTCGATTTCCGATGCCATCCGCCAGCACCTCGAAGCGCAGCTGCCCATCATGGCGTTGCTGCCGGGTGGCATCTGGACCCGACCAATCCGCCGCAACGACAACCCGGACGGCTCGCCGCCGGTGCCGGGCAGCACCCCGGGGGCGTTCGACGGTGCGGGCCGGATCAAGGCGTGCGCCAGCATCGAGCCGGGCATCGGCAATTTCAACCCGGCACAGAACCGTGCCTACTGGGCGTTCCCTGAGGTCCACCTTCGCTGTCTGCCCCACGAGTCGGAGAAGGCGAAGCTGGAAGACGTGCGTCGGCTCATCATCGCCGCCATCGAGGGGCAGATGATCCGGGGACCGTCGGGCGAGGCGCTCCACCTGCGGGTCTCGGGCCACATCGGCCCGGACGATGACCCGATCATCCAACCGGCGGTGGTCACGACGGTGACCGTGCAGATCGACAGCATCTGGAAGGGGTAACGAGATGGCCAAGAAGGCAACAGACGCCAAGCGTGATGAGGTCCTGAAGACGATCGCGGAGACCGGATCGATCCCGACCGGCTACTCGGTCAACCACTACGCGCCGAATGTGGTGGTCGAGATCGACGCGAAGGACGAGCTCGTGGCGATCGAGGATGTCCACTGGAACCGGAAGTCGGAGAAGCCGGCCGGCGGGGCATCGTCCTGATGGACGGCCAACTCCCCGACTGGGCGACGAGCCTGCGCAAGATCGCCCCGGATGATCGGGTGCCCGACCCGCCCGCCGGGCATGTCTGGCTGGAATGGGTCGGGGAGGCCTCGCCGACAGACAACCCGGTTGTCCAATTCAACATGGTGCTGCGCCGCTACACGCCCGAGCAGATGGACATGATCCGGACCCTCGCCCGCCGGCGGATCGCCCGTGTCGAGAACCATACCCGGCGCATCTTCAAGCAGGGCAATGGCTACGGGGAGCTTCCGCACCTGAGCGTACCGGCGCTGGTCTTCGGACCGTCCGTCAAGGTCAAGCCGGGTGAGTTCGGGTCGTTCATCCAGGCGGTGACGTTCCGCGACGCCGACATCATCAAGGGCTCGATCTGCGGACACGAGTTCCGTATCTGGCGTGAGCACGACGGCGAGCCCGAGCTGAACGTGAACCTGCCCAACGGGTCGATCACGCTGGCGAAGCCGGAGCAGTTCGCCGACACCCCGGAGGGACGCATGGCTTTCCTGATAGCAATTAACGGGGCGTAGGTTGGGGGGTAGCGGGCGGCAGGAGTCATTCCTGCCGCCCGCTTTGTGCGGGGCACCATTTGCGCCGGGAACGGACCCCATAGAACCGTCGTTCGCGAGGGGAGCGGCACGGAATTCCAGACTCAGGGCAGTGAGGCGAGTATCCGTTCCCCGTCGTGGGGGCACGACTCGTCACGTTGTCACCGGACGTGTGATCCGTCCGGGGGAGGACAGCCATGCCATCCTACGGTGAGATTCCCTACGGCCTGGAAGACGCGAAGGTCGCGCCCATCACCGGTGTTTCGACGGTTGGTACCCTCGTCGATATCCCGGGCGTTCGGTCCATCGCGTTCAACGTCGAGGCGGATTCGGATGAACTGGAAGGTGACAACCAGGTCATCTCCAAGGTGCGCAAGGCGCCGTCGCTCTCCGGATCGGTCGAGCTGGGCAAGATCAACTTCGCCGCCATCGCGGTGTTCCGCGGCGTGACCGCCACCGTCTCCGGATCCACGCCGAACCAGATCAACTCGATGTCTGAGCCGGACACGTCATCCAACGCCTGGTTCCAGCTGACTGGCCAGGCGCCGGACACCGAGTCGGTCGGGTCGGCCTACCGGGTCACGCTGAACAAGCTGATCTCGACTTCGGGGCCGGACGAGACGATGGAAGTCAACTCCTGGAACACGCCGACCATCGACTTCGAGGGCGTCGGTATCGGGGGTTTCCTGCTCAAGCGCCAGCAGTACGAGACCAAGACCGCGATCGCCGCCTGATCCTGATCGCCCGCCCGGGATGGAGATTGGCCATCCCGGGCGTCGGCATCTCCGACACCTGCCGAGGAGTCTCTCATGCCCAAGTCCAACCCCAAGGTCCGCCGTGGCAGTGCGTCCGATTTCCGCGCGCGTCGCAATCGCCAGCCGGACGACGTGTTCGAGTTCGTACTCGAGAACACCCGCGACGGTGACGGGAACCCGCTCTCGGTGATGGCCCGGATTCCGAACTTCGAGGACATCGACGCCCTTTCCAAGCTGCCCAATACGCTTCAGGCCGCGATGTTCGAGATGCTGGAGAAGCTGCAGGGCGCCCAACAGGAAATCGACGAAACCGGCGCTGGGGCAGATGACGCGGCCGCCATCAGCCGGTTCGCGATGGAGAACCTGGGCAACATGGTTGCCAGCGCAAACGCCTGGGTAATCATGGGGTTCGTGGAACCGAAGGTCTACCTGGATCTCGACGAGGCCGATGCCAAGGATGGCGTCTGGATCAACGACATCGAGTTCCCGGACCGGCTGGCGTTCATGAACCTGGCCCACGGCAACCACCAGGAGGCGAGCCAGAAGGTCGTGCCGTTTCGTTCAGGACAGAATGGCGATGTACGCGCTGGATCAGCTGGTGCAGCGGTACCCGGGTCTGGTGAGCCCGAGCCGGGCGATCCGGCTCAGGCAGCGGCTCAGTAGGGACGGCTACGAGGTCGGGATCGTCGAGCATCTCGCCTTTGACTTCGACATGGCCTGCATGTGGTACGGCAAGTGGTTCGACCGCCGCGCCGAGGAGACGGTCGAGGTCAATGCGCCGAAACAGCGCAAGGGCGCCCCGCCGAAGATGCGCGTGCCGAAGTTCAAGACGCTTGGCGACATGCTCGCCTTGGATGCGGTGGCCATGCAATCGCCGGCTGAACGCCAACGGCAGGCAGACCTGGACGCGAAGGCGGACGCACTGCTCCGCGACCCGACGGCGATGGACGCATTCATGGCTGACTTGCTGGCGGTGACGCCATCGGCATAGTGACGTTATGGGGAGGGCCGGGAGCATCGCGCTCCCGGCCACTCGCTGCAACCTAATCAAGCCATTCGGCCACACCGCCGTGATGAGAACAGGTTCCGCGATGGTTTTGCGAGAATGAGTAGGTCCCGTCATTACAACGCGCCGTCGCGCCAGCTGGCGCGGAATCCGCTTGTACCGGACAACTAACCTGCTGCCCATCGACATTGGTATAGGTACAGCCATCGGCCCCGACATACGTTCCTTGCCCGCCGCCTTGATTGCTGTTGCTGCTACTCGATCCGCTCGTGGAGGATCGGGACGATTGGGAGGAGGTGGTGACGGGCGCTGACTGATCTGCCAGCGGCACATCCATGCCACCACAGAGCCCCCAAACTCCGAGGTCGTGTTTCTTCGCGAACCTCCTCGCCTCACGGAGTTGGTTGGTGTACAGATCGCCACCGTCGCTCGTCGACTCCGCGTATCCGGATCGAACTAGGACTTCGTTGAGCAGGTACGGCTTGCCGTCAATGGTGAGCCAGACGTACCCGCCACCATCTTCGGTGTAGACCGTGCTGCCGTCATCGTTGAACGACATCACGTAGGCGGCGAAGTTCGTCGCGTCTTGACCGCCGCATTGTGGGGTCAGCGTGGTCGCCGGTGCGTCGATCTGAGCAAGGCGCGTGCGTGCCGGACCTGATCCGGTGTCCAGGCTGATCGCGCTTCCGTCCAAGACGCCGGAGAAGGTGGCTGGCTTCGCGTCACTGGGGATGTGTGCTGTCCAGAGCGCGGGCGCAAACCCGCCGTGCGCGAGCTCATCACATGCGATACCGTTGCCATCCTGATCGAGGGAGGCATAGCGGCTAGGATCGGCGTCGAAGACGGATTGCGCCCACTCCCACGCGTCGAAATCACTACACGATGCCGTCCCTGGTGCGGCATTCATCCCCTGCGACGGGACGACGAGCGAGGCCAGGAGAAATACGAGCACGAGAATACGGCGCATGGCCACGCTCCTGTTGAGTTGAGGTTGAGTCAGCAATGGTTCCGCGCAGGAGTATTGCACGAGTGTGCGACTCCAGCTAAAGCTGGATAGCTCGATCTGGCCATCGAGGCAGAAGATCGCCTTGCGTCCTTGCGAGACACTATCCGCACCAGCTAGAACGCCGGTTCGCGGCTGGTAAGCGCCAGCTTCGCATCCTGAAATCGTCCGATCGGGACGTGTCCAGGATGCGCGTCTATGGGTGCCGACCTCGGTAGCGCCTCTGCCGAAATCCTCGTCAATACCGCCAAGGCGACGGCCAACATCAAGAACCTGGAGTCGTCACTCCGGGGCTTGAGTGGCACGCAGATCGGCGCGCCCAATTCCTCTGGGTTCGTCAACTCCCTCGGTGCGGCCAAGGCGCAGACACAATCCCTCGGCGACACCATCATCACGATGGGACCTCAGCTGACGGCCGTCGGTGGGGTCATGGCGGGCTTCGGAGCGGTCGTGCTGGGTGCGTTCGGGTTCGGTGTGAAAGCCGGGGTCGATTTCGAGTCCCAGATGGCCGCTGTCGGGTCCGTGACCGGTGCCACCGGCAAGGACCTCTCGGCGCTGCGGGAAGAGGCGATCCGGCTTGGGGCCGATACCACGTTCTCGGCGACCGAGTCCGCGCAGGCAATGGAGATCCTCGCTAAGGCCGGCGTCTCGACCGGCGACATCATGGCCGGCGCCACCGAGGATGTGCTGAACCTCGCGGCCGCCACCGGCACCGACGTCCCGCTCTCGGCGGAGACGGCCGCCGCGTCGATGAACGTGTTCGGGGTCTCATCGAAGGACGCCGCAGACATCATCAGCCGAAGCGCCAACGTCTCGTCGCTGGATGTGAACGACTGGGCGCTCGCCATCAAGTCGGCCGGCCCGATCGCTGCCTCCACCGGCATGAGCATGGGCGATCTCGCGAACGCGATGATCATCCTCGGGGATGCTGGCATCAAGGGCGAGGTCGCCGCGACGGCTCTGCGCAACATCATCACTAACCTCGCCGATAGCACCTCCGAGGGGTCGACCGCGCTTGCCGAATACGGTGTGGCCACCACGGATGCCGCGGGCAACTTCCGGGGCCTGGAGGCCATCACCCACGACCTGGCCGGGACGTGGGGCGACCTGACCCAGGCGCAGAAGATCCAACTCGCCCAGCAGGTCGCTGGTAAGGATGGCGCGGCCGCGTTCATGACCATGATGGACGCGCAGACGGAGGCGGTGAAGAACAACGGAGACGCGTTCGACAATGCGGCCAAACGTATGGCAGGCGTCGGCACGGCCCAGGAGCAGGCCGCGCAGCGAATGGACTCGCTG
>JBQCJS010000762.1:0-2344 GCA_051952485.1 Thermomicrobiales bacterium
GAACAGCAGCGCGACGCGATCCACCAGCCACGTCACCGGGCGCAGGATGGTCGTCAGCACCTGGGCGATCCGGATCAGGGCGCTGAGGAATCGCTCCAGGTCCTTCGCGGCGAGGGCGCGCGGCAGCGCCTGCCCGAAGACGAGGTAGAGCAACACGACGACCAGCGAGGCGATCCAACTGTAGTCGCTCCCCTGCCAGTGCTCGTTCAGCAGCGATTCCATCTGCACGCTGGCGACGATCGCCGCCACCACCTGCACCAGCAGCATGGTCGCGAAGAGCGCGCGGCGCGGATCGGCGATCGATTGTACCGTGCGCGATCCGCTGGAGGATTCCGGTCCGGAAACGAGCCCGCGCAGGCGCTGGCGGCTCGTGACGCCGATCAGCGTCTGCGCGACCCCGGCGAACGCCATTGCCGCGACGGCCAGCGCGATCACCACGATTCGTTGCCAGTCGTCTCCGCTCAGGCTCACCGCGTCTCCGTTTCCCGCTCGTCGTCTGCGAGGACCATCGGGAACCGCATCGCTCCCGACACCTCCGCTGCGTGGCTTATGTGAACAAGGCCGACACACTCAGCCCCTTGTGCGTCCGCATGATCGCTTCCGCCAGCAACGGGGCCACACTGACGACCTCGACCCGCCCGATCCCCTTTGGCGAGAGCGGGATGTTATCCGTCACGAAGATGCGGTCGATCGGCGAGCCTTCGAGCAGTTCGAACGCATCGGCGGCGAAGATGCCGTGCGTCGCTGCGACGTGGATCTGGCGGGCGCCCCGCTCCACCAGCATGTTCGCGGCCTGCACCAGCGTCCCGCCGGTGGAGATCATGTCGTCCACGATCACCGCCACCTTGCCCTCGACATCCCCGACCATGTCGAGGGTCTCGGTCGCCTCCGGACGCGGGTGCTGCTTCGAGATGATCGCGAGCGAGCCCCGCACGCGCTGGCGAAAATCCTGCGCCCGCGCCACCCCGCCCGCATCCGGGCTCACGACGACGACTTCCTCGCCGATCTCGCGCCGGAAATGATTCGCCAGCAACGGCGTCGCCCGCAGGTGATCGACCGGGATATCGAAGAACCCCTCGATCGCCGGGGAATGCAGGTCGACCGCCAGCACCCGATCGGTGCCGGCGGTCGTCAGGAGGTTGGCGACCAGCTTGGCGGAGATCGGCTCGCGCCCGGTCGTCTTCTTCTCCTGCCGCGCGTAGCCGTAATAGGGAATGACGGTGGTGATGCGCGCCGCCGACGCCCGTCGCACGGCGTCGATCATGATCAGTAGCTCCATCACCTTCGGGATCACGGGATCGCAGGTGGGCTGGATGATGAAGACATCCGACTCCCGGACGTTCTCCTCCAGCTTCACGCGGGTCTCGCCGTTCTGGAAGGACCCGACGAGCGCCCGCCCGAGCGGCGTTTCCAGTTCGCTGGAGATCGCCTCGGCGAGCGTCCGGTTGGCATTGCCGGAGAATACCTGGAGCCGTCCATCCATCCCCGCGATCCCCCTCAGCTGAAGTACGTGTGCGTCGTGCGAACCAGGATCAGACCGACCCGTCCGACGGGCGGGTGCGTGGCCGGGCGGGAACCCCCACCACCAGCGTATCCGGATCGACATCGTGTGTCACCACCGATCCCGCTGCCGTCCGGCCCCGATCCCCGACCGTGCGCGGCGCGACCAGCACGGAATCGCTGCCGATGAAGGCATCGTCGCCGATCTGCGTCCGGTGCTTGTTCACGCCATCGTAATTCGCGGTGATGACCCCAGCGCCGATGTTGACGCGCTGGCCGACCGTCGCGTCGCCGAGATAGGCCAGGTGTCCTGCTTTCGTGCCCTCGCCGATCTCGCTGTTCTTGACCTCGACGAAATTCCCGATGTGCACGTCCGGTCCGATCGCCGCTCCCTGCCGCAGCCGCGCGTATGGCCCGACGGGACTGCCCGCTCCCACGGAGGAATCCGTGATCGTGGAACTGATCACCTGTGCGCCATCGGCAATGGCACTGTTGTGGATCACCGCATGAGGGCCGATCACGCAGTGCTCGCCAATGACGGTGTTCCCGGTGATGGTGGTAAACGGGTGAATCGTCGTGTCTCGCCCGATCGTCACGGTCTCGTCGATGAAGATCGTCTCCGGCCCGATCATGGAGACGCCGGCCTTCATCAGCCGCGCGCGCGTCTTGCCCCGCACGATGGCATCGGCGTTGGCCTGCTGGAGCCGGTCGTTCACGCCGACCGCCACCTCCGGCTCGACAACCTCGCGCTCCACCGGCCACGGCTCTCCGTCCTGGTGCTCCGAGACGGCCACCGCCACCAGGTCGGTGAGGAAAAGCTCATTCTTCGGCGGATTTGGACGAA
>JBQCJS010000763.1:0-8829 GCA_051952485.1 Thermomicrobiales bacterium
CCGACCAGGCATGCACAGGACACGTTAGCCTAGACAGTCCATTCAGGATCTCAATACCGACAACCTGCCCTGCCCCGTCCACGTCCATGGAGACCCCCTTGGCAAGTTCCACCGTCTCGACGATTTCGGCTCTTGCATGCGACGCCGAGCATGGATGCTCTAGGTGATTCGATCGAACTGCGGCACGATGGGCTCCATGGCACCCGGCGAAGGCCACGTTCGCGCTATCGTCCGAAGAAGGCCGTGAGGATCAGGTCCCGGTCCGGCACGTCACGCTCGTCGAACGCCCGGATCAGGGGGCCCGGATCGTACGTCGCCGCGTGGGGCGTCACCGCCCAGCGCCCGTCGTCCTCGATGTCCAGCACCGCGAAGCGGGCGACGCCCTCCCCGCCCGTGCCCAGCGCGCCGGGGTTGAGGTAGCGCACGCCGGACGTTCCCACCCTGTCCATCGCCGGATGGTGGTGCCCGAAGAAGAGGACATCCGGCGCACCGAGGGGTCCCGGTATCCCGAAAATGCGGTCCAGGGCTTCCGGGCCGGGGTCATGGACGATGGGCACGAACGGGCCACCATCGCCGGCCAACCCGTAATGCTGCCACCGGATGCGCACCCCGGCGATCTCGTCATCGAGCTGCCACGGCCACGCGCGCATCGCATCGCGGAACGCCGGATCGGCGGCATCCAGCGCGGCGTGCGTCCAGCCATGATGATCCCACTCCCCCGCCGACATCCATGGCGGACGCGGTTCCGGCAGGCCATGGGCGTACCAGGCATCGTGATTGCCCATCACGAACCGCAGGCGGGGATCGGCCAGCAGCAGCGCGAGCGTCTCGGCCGGAAACGGCCCGATCCCGATCGCATCGCCCACATGCACGATCCGGTCGCATCCAAGGGTGTCGATCGCCGCCAATGCGGCCTGCAGGGCCGGGCGATTCCCATGGACATCGGTGATGACCGCGATCCGCGCCGCCGTCGGGGTTGTCGTCGTGGTCGTGGTCGTGATGTCGTCGAAGGGACGGGCCATCATCGCTGGAATCTCCCGGATGCAAACAGACGCGGCGGCACCACCTTTGGTCCCGCCGCGTCGTCTGGTTGCATCGTCACCTGGCGCCTACCGCCCGCGCAGGCGATCCCACAGGCTGCGCTGGCCGGTGCCGGGGTTCGGCCACTGCTGGCCACCCTGGCCTCCGCGCAGCCGCCGGATGATGCCCGAGCGCAGGAACCCGACGATCAGCAGCGCGATGAAGCCGAATCCCAGGACGGTCGACACCACCGGCGGCAGGTCGAAATCGATCCGCTCCCCGGTCACGATGCTGTAGACGAGGATGCTCGCCACCACGCCGCACAGGAGCAGCAGGAGGGTGCCGATGATGTTTTCCCGGTCGAACATGCGCCCTCCGTCCGGCATTCCCGCCGGGTGCTACTGCCCGGTGTCCGCACCGAGCAGGCTCTGCGCCACCTGGGTCACGACATCGGTCGGATCGCCACCGACGCCAGCCGAACCGCCGATGCGGTACATCACGTTGCCCTTCGTCACGTAGAGCGCGACATTCGTCGAGCCATCCTCGTTCGGGATCTTCAGCATGCGCACCTTGTCCCCGAGCTGCGGCGCGTCGATCTCCTCATAGCCGCTGTTCACCAGGATATCGGAGAAGAAGGTCAGGGCTTCCTGGGCCGATTCCGGGGACTTGAAGCCGTGGACGCTGATCACGATGGCTGTCGTCGCGGAGGGATCGAGGGAGGCCGGGTCGGCGGCGCTATAGGAGCGGGTCGCGTTGCCGCTCCAGCCCCAGGTCTCGAGGTTCTGCTCGGCAGGCCGGGTCCCGCCCAGGGCGGCGGCGACCTGCTCCTCGGTCAGGTTCGAATCCTCGACCACGTCCAGCCCCGTCACCGGCAGCGCGGACGCCTCCGGCAGGAGCGCCTCCAGGTCGGCCTGCGAGGGGCCAGACGAGGCGTTCTGCTGCGCGGGCTGCGTCGAGGCCGCGGTCGGCTGGCCACCGGTCGCGGGCTGGGTGCCGGCGGCGGATGGCTCGGTCGCCGCCGCCGTCTCGCTGGCGGAGGGCGTGCCCACCGCGCTCTGCGCCACCTCCGCCGTGGATGTCGCCTGGAATGCGGCGATCGCAGTCTGCGTCGGGGCCAGCAACTCGGCCTCGGAGGGCTTGTCGTCGCGGGTCAGCAGGTAGCCGAAGACGGCCAGCGCGCCAAGGACGATCAGGGCCAGCGCGGCGATGACCCCGCCGACCAGCTGCCGCTTGCGGCGTTGGGCGGGAGGGGCGAGATCGAGCGGGCTGTAGTCATATTCGGTGCGCGGCGGCGCGATGAACCCGCGCGATTCCTGGGCTGCCGGATCGGCGTATCCCTGCTGGGTTGGCGATGGAGCGGCCTGGTAACCCTGGGAGGATGACGGCATGCCCTGGGACGCGCCGGGGGTGGATCGCGGTCGTTGTGGTCGTGGCTCCATGGATGGTTGGTCCAGGTCCTTTCTGGGACGGAGGGTAGAACGCGAATGGCGCGCATCGGCAAGGCGGGAGCGCCGTCGCGATGGTGGCGGGGGCGGCTCGCCGGATCGTGCCCGCAACGACGGGGCGGTTGCGACGCCGGACTCCTGCATGTCCCGCAACAGGATTGCGGACCGCAGGAACGTCCGACCGATGCGTCGGCATGTCCGCGTGGAAGTATACCGATCCCGCGCCGGGGCTGTGAAAGCTGTCCGGACACCTCCATCCCCGCAGACGAGCGCGGCATCACCGATCCCCGCTTCTCGAACGAATGGCACCGCCGCCACGTTTCAGCGCATGCAACGAGCAGTGGCGCGCCGGCGCACGCCCCCGGCATGGGACGGAACCCGTTGGCCCGGCGGGCGGTCCATGAACCGGGTAGCACGGGGATTGCCATGTCGGAATGACGACAACCAATCTTTCCCGCACAGAGTGGCGTACGTACGCATCATCGCTTCCCCCTCCGTGACCATGTGACAATCTGGAAAGCGTTGTGGAGAGGGCGAACGGACACTATGATCATTGGTATGCAATTGCAGAGTGGTCGTTGGGGTGGTCGTAACGAAGCCGCCGGACGCCGACCCTCTGCCGACCGATTCCGGGAGCACCCTGCCGTGGCCCACCTCTCCACACCATCCACCATCGCAGCCAGCGGGGACGAACGCCTCCAGTCCCAGCCCCACCTCCTCACGCGGTTTTACATGACCAGCGATCTCCGCGCCGCGACCGGCCTGACGCGCACCCATCTCGACTTCTACCTGCGCGAAGGGGTCATCGTCCCCACCGCGCGTACGGAGAGCGGGTACCTGCTCTTCGATGAGGGCGAACTGGCGACGCTCCGGCAGGTCATCGCCTGGCGGGGCGAGGGGATCGGCATTCGCGAGATTCGCGCCCGGCTCGCCCGGCACGCCGCCTGATCGATCGTTCCTTCCTAAGGAAGCAGCCAGGAACCCCTCGTGCAGCACCGACCCCTCCCCCACCAGCCCCAACGATCGGCCGCGGCCCTCGCCACCGACGAGCGGAATGTCCCGTTCGTTCCGGCGATCCGTCCGGCAGGTCGCGCCGGGCAGAAGCCGTCCGTGGCCAACGGAACGGGACGGGCGCGACGCGGCGAGCAGCCACGACGGGAAGCCACCCGCCCGGCGCTACCGCCGGTGGTGCGGCTCGCCGCGATCTACCGGACCTTCGGCCTGCGCGAGGACCCGTTCCCGCTCCAGGCGGCGAGCACCGCCATCCTGCCCGCACTCGCCGGACAGGCGGGGACGCTCGCGGCGTGGTTGGTCTCGCCAGCGGAAGCCGGTCGCCTGGCGATCGTCAGCGGACCGGCTCGATCCGGACGCTCGACGCTGCTGGAGGCGGCGTGTGACGAGGCGGCGCGCACGACCGGCACGACCGTACGCCGGGCCGATCTCGCAGCACTCGACGGCCCCGTGACCGATGGCCGGTTCCTCCGCGCGATCGTGGTGGCGTTCGGGGCGGAACCATCCAGCCGCAACGGCCTCGACCTGATCCGGCACATCCGCGAGATCGTCGCGGCCTGCGTCGCCGGCGGTGAGCGCCCGGTCCTGGCCATCGACGGTGCGGAGCTGGCCGGATCGCGACTCGATCTCCTGCGCGCCCTGCTCACCGACGCGGACGACGCGGCGCCGGGACACGGCCTGCGTATCGCGATCACCGGCACGCCGGAGTTCCGCGATCGCATCCTGCGACGGCAGGCGCTCCGGGAGCGCCTCACCCTCGACCTCCGGATCGAACCGGTGACCGAGGCAGCGCTGGAGGCATTCATCCGGGATCGGATCGCGGCCGTCGCCCTGGACGAGCCGGTCCGCGCCGACGCCGAAGCGTTCAGCCCGGAGGCGGTCGCGCTCATCGGCGCGTGGTCCGGCGGCGTCATCGGCCCCGCGATCGAGCTGGCGGGGGAATGCCTGCTGGAAGCGATCGCGCGGGGAACGCGTCCGGTCGATCGCGACATCGCGCACGATGTCGCGCGGGAGTTCACCGACCGGGCGCGGGAGGCCGCCCGCCACCAGGCAGCCTCACCCTTCATCGTCCCGGCGGTGCAGGCGCGGCTCGCGCTCCCCTTCGCCGGCGAGCCGGGCACGGATGGCGCGATTGGCGCGGCGGAATCGTCGCGGACGACGACTGCGAGGGACGATCGCCGGGAGGAACGACGATGACCCGCGCATCCCGTTCTGCAGGAATTGGCCGTCCGGACACCCGGTGGCGGCGCCGGCCGAGCGCGTATGCTGGAAGCCGCAGGGGCAGCGCGGCCGGCGAGGTGAGCACCGGGGAATCGTGGATGGGAGGGCTGGCCGGACCGGTATCCGCCGAGCCTTCCCATCCGGGATTCGTCCCCATCCACGCCAAGGGATGGGGAACGAACCGGAACGAGATCCGTTCGGATCGACCGGCCTACAAGCACGGTCACGACCACGACACGAGGAGGATGCAGGACCCGCCACGCATCCAGCCCAGGACGCAGATACAGAAGAAGCCCGGTGCGCCAACACCGGACCTCTTCGAAGCTCACTGGATTGGATGCATTCCGGAACGCGATTGGACCGTCGCCAAACCGCCTGGTCGCCGTACCGGAGCCTGCACGAAGCGCTGCTATCCCCGCCAAGGGAGGGTTTTGTGTACCCACGCGTTGCCTGCATTCTAGGCACCCCGCCGGGGTGTGTCAAGAAGTCGCAGACACCAACCGTCACGCCATCGTGGCCAGGAAGGGAATCGGCATGACCGCACCACGGTCCCCCCGACCCGACCCGACAGCCACCACCGGTGCGACGCCCGAGCCGACCAGCTCCGGGCCGTCTTCCCGTGGAACGCGAACGTCCTCCACCGGACGCCGGCGCTCCACCCCGCCCCGCGTACAGGCCCGGGCAACCGAAGCTCCGGACGTGACCGGGGTTGTGGGCGACGCCTCCGCGCAGGTCAGCCGCTCCGGCGAGGATGTCCGGAAGCGCGGCTGGTTCTGGCACTGGAACAGCATCGTCACCCAGTACACGCCGCTGCTGGGCTTGAAGGGGGTCGGGCTGCTCAACTCCTACACGGTCTGGACCGACCGCCGCGAGGAGTCGCCGCACCGTGGCTACGCCTTCCCCTCCCAGCAGAGCGAGGCGGACTTCTACGGCGAGGACCGCGCCGAGCTGATCACGATCAACAAGATCCTGGTGGCGCTGGACCTGATCGAGATCCGCAAGGAGATGGTGCTGCGCGTCGATGCGCAGGGACGCCGCTGGAAGGTCCCCCACAACCTCTACCGGGTGAAGGACCACGGCGACGATGTGTCGCTCACGACGAAGGACGTGGTGCGCGTCATCGAACTGGCGGACCGCGACCGCGCGGTGTACCGCTATCTGCGCCGGGTCTTCTCGCCCCGGTTCAGCCCGATCGACCATGCGAACGTCTGGCACCAGATCCTGGAGGAGGTCCGCCCGACTCCGACCTGGCAGCGCCTGGCCGCCCGGGCCGAGAAGGAGGAGCGCAAGGCCTCCGAGCGCACGAAGGCCGGGCACGCCTCCCGCAAGGGAGCGGGCGCACCCTCCACGTCCGCGACGGATGCAGGCTCCGGCCAGGCGGCTTCCGCGACCGGCACAGATGTTTTTTTGTTGCCCACCAGCGGTGACAGCGCGGCATCCGAGGCGACAGGTGCCGCCAGTAACGCCAGTGCCGATAACGACAGCAGGCCTGATGAATCCTTCGGCGAGGATGGCTCCCAGGAAACCTTCGTTGCATCCTTCAACAGAGGTTCGGGAGACCAGGAAATGACCGATGTTGAACCCGGCAACACTGGTTCGGGCCTGAATCGGCCGGGCACGGTTGGTCGCGTCAACACTGGTCGACGAACCACCGTTGCTCCCTCCAACACGACGTATCACCAATCCAAAACAACAACGACTGAGGTCGATGATGATGGTGAAATGGCGGGTGGACGGCAGGAACGTCCGGGTTCGGCGGATCGCTTCGGTAATCTCCAGGCGCCGGACGGGTCTCGCGATGAGGCGATCGCCCTCCAACGATTCGCGGAGGCGAACGATCGCCAGCCGACGATGGCGGAGCGCCGCCATCTCCGCCAGCTCGCGGAAGTCGCCTCCCCTATCGTGGAACCGGGCGTGGCGACGGCCTGGCACCTGGTCTCCTCCGCTATAGAGGAGGCGGTTGCGGCCGGGTCCTCGTTCGTGGCCCCGAAGCGGATTCGGGAGATCCTTGCCCGCTGGTCGCGCGATGGCGTACCGGCCGAATACGCCGGCACCGTACCGGGGACCCCGGCCGGGGACGCAGTGTCACGGCAGGGCGATCCGGCTGTGACAGGTACCCGCTCGGGCAGTCACAGGGGTGGCGCGGGTGCCGGGAATGCGGCGGACGGCCTGCTCCTGCCGAACGGCCGCAGTGCGCGGGCGATCTGGGAGAACGTCGGGCGGGAGGTCTCGGCCAGCCTTGGTGAGGCCGGCGCGAAGGACGTGCTGGCCGGAACCGCCATCGTCGCCTACGATGCAGGCGAGGTGACGATTCGTGTCCGTGACGGGGCGCAGGCCGAGACCCTGACCGGTGAGCATGCGGCCCTCCTCGGACGGGCGTTGCGAGCCCAGCTCCGTCGCCCCGTCCGCCTCGCCACCGTGCTGGCGGAGCCGACCACGGCTACCGCCGATGCGGTGGACGCGGGTGCCGCCGCGGTCCGGGGTGGGGATGCCTCCTCCGCCTCCCGGCGCGTGATGCGGGACCGGCCCACGCGACCGGAGCCCGTGACGCTCGGGGCGATTCCGGTCTTCATGGTCGAGCAGTGCGGCCTCACCAACCGCCAGCTCTGGTCGATGGCGCTGAACGACCTGCGCGAAGGCGGGGTCATTCCCGCCGCCGACATCGATGCCTGGCTGCGCGATGCGGCCCTGCTCGCGATGGAGGATGGCGATACGGCGGATGGTGCGGTCACGTTCCTGCTCGGTGTTCCCCACGTCCTCGCCCAGCGCCGGGTGGAGGCCCGCTTCCGCACCGCGATCGCCGCGACGCTGGCGATGCTGCTCGGCGACGGGGCGGCCGAGGTCTCCCTTGAGGTGACGATCATCCGGGAATGGCATTCCCTGCATCGATCGGCGTAGGCCGTGCGGATAATCGTCTCTGGCGAGTGATTATCCGCACGATTCCGGGTGGCGAGGGCGGTTCTGGCGGGCAATGGGGATTGGCAGCGCCGCCGTCGCGCTGTAGGGTGGACTGGGACACAACAACCATCGCCATCACCGCCCGCTCACGATCATGCCTTCCCACGTCGCCGCCTCCCGGAGTGCTCGATGGCCGATCCCTTGCCCGTCATCTTCTCCTTCCACGCGAACGAACTCCCGCCGGCGGAACGCTTCTCGACCTGGGTCGAGATCAATGCCCCCACCCACACCGTCCGGCGTCCCGAGTCGGCCCCCGATCCGGCGACGTTCGCGCTCGATGCCCTCATCTGCACGTTCGGGGATCTCGTGATCAGCCACGGGCACCTGTCGCAGCAGGTCTTCGCGCGGTCGCCCCTCCACATCCGGCGCGATCACGTCGATCACTTCGGGCTCTTCGCCCAGGGCGAGGGAACGCGCACCTTCGCGTTCGGACCCGGCGGGACGGAGCAGACGGCGACCTCCGGCGACCTCATCTTCTACGACATGCACCAGCCCGGCGAATCGCTGGCCAGCGATGGCACCTGCGGCACCATCTACCTGCCGCGCCCGCTGGTGGAAGCCCTGATCCCCGCGGCCAGCAACCATCATGGCACCATCCTGCGCGGTCCCATCGCGCGCCTTGTGGCCGAGCACATCCACGTCGTGGGCGGCCACATGATGCGCGAGGTCCTGGCCGCATCCCCGGACGGAGGGGACGCCGCCTCGGCTATCGCCGGACCCAGCTATCACCGCCTCGTCGGGTCCACGCGCGATCTGGCGCTCTCCTGCCTGCTCGACACCTTCGCTGCCGCCACCTCGGGCGCGGCCGACCATGACGCCGCCGCGACGGCCATCGCCTCGCGGGACGATGCCCTGCGCGGGGCGGTCGTCCGTTATATCGATGCGCACCTTGGCGATCCGGATCTCGATATCGCCACCCTCTGCGCGGCCTTCGCCCTCTCGCGCTCGTCCCTCTACCGGCTCTTCGCCGAACCGGGCGACGAGGGGATCGCGCGGCTCATCAAGCGCCGCCGGCTCGCGCGGGTGCGGGCAATCATCCTGGCGAACCAGGATCGGCGCCCGCTGGCCGAGATCGCCGCCGATCACGGATTCCGGAGCGCCGCCCACTTCAGCCGCGAGTTCCGCGCGGCCTACGGCTATCCGCCGGGGGAGCTCCGCCAGCGCGACGGGGCGC
>JBQCJS010000764.1:0-2392 GCA_051952485.1 Thermomicrobiales bacterium
TCTACCCCGGCCAGGGAAGCCAGGTCGTCGGCATGGGCGACGACCTCCTCGCGGATTCCGAGGCCGCCCGCGACCTCTACGCCGCCGCCGACCAGCTCCTTGGCGCGCCCCTCTCGCGGATCATGCACGAGGGGCCGGACGATGTGCTCGCCGATACGTTCAACGCCCAACCGGCCCTGCTCACGCACAGCATCGCGGCCTGGCAGGCGGCGGAGGCGTTGCTCGCCGCCGACGGCCTGCGCCCGGGCATGACTGCCGGCCACTCGCTGGGTGAGTTCACCGCGCTCGTCACCGCCGATGTCCTGGACTTCCCGACGGCGCTGGCCCTCGTCCGGGAGCGTGGTCGCCTGATGAAGGAAGCGGGCGAGCAGCGCCCCGGCGGCATGGCCGCCATCCTTGGCCTCGACGACGACGCGCTGGTCGAGGTCTGCGCGGAGGCATCGTCCGAGGGCATCATCAATGTCGCCAACGCGAACTGTCCCGGCCAGACGGTCATCTCCGGCGAGGTCGTGGCGCTGGAAAAGGCGATGGACCTCGCGAAGGCCGCCGGCGCGAAGCGGGCGCAACGCCTGAACGTCAGCATCGCCTCCCACTCGCCGCTGATGGCCGAGGTCTCCGCGGCCCTGAACCGCCTCCTGGACGACATCGACCTGCGCGACCCCCAGATCCCGGTGATCGCCAACACCACCGGCGAGCCGATCACGACGGCGGACGGCGTGCGTGCCGAACTGCGGCATCAGGTCGAATTGCCCGTGCAGTGGACGGCATCCGTCCGCACGATGATCGATGCCGGGGTGGAAACCTTCGTCGAACTCGGCGCGGGCGCGGTGCTGGCCGGGCTGATCAAGCGGATCGACCGGAACGTGAAGACCGTCTCCCTGGCCGATCTCCGGGCCGCGAGCGTCTAGGCCAACGAGGTACCCGGCGGCACGGTCGCATCGATAGGCCAGTCCGGCGGTAGGCGCGGCATATCGTGTCCGGGTAGAATCATCGGACGAGTACGTACGTCGCGCACGCTCCGCGAACGGGCCTCGCTGCAGGCCGGGGGCATCGTTGCCCGCGATTCCGGAGCCGCATGGCGCGGTCGCATCGCCACCATTGAACCACCAGACCGGCATCGGGCGGATTGAAAGGACTGACATCGTGACGCGAGTGGTAGTGACGGGCCTGGGGGCGATTACCCCACTCGGGATCGGCGTCGATACCTTCTGGAAGGGGCTGACCTCCGGCACCTCGGGCATCCGGCGCATCCAGGGCTTCGACGCCAGCGACCTGGAGGTGCAGATCGCCGGCGAGGTCCCGGATTTCGATCCGAAGGATCACATGGACCCGAAGAATGCCCGCCGCATGGACCGCTTCTCGCAGTTCGCCGTCGCCGCCACCCGCGAGGCGATCGCGCAGGCCGGCCTCGAGATCACGGACGACAATCGCGACCGCATCGGCATCGTGATGAACACCGGCGGCGGCGGCATCCCGACCATCGAGAACGAGGTGAACGCGATGCGGGACAAGGGTCCGCGCCGCGTCAGCCCCTTCCTGATCCCGGTCTTCGCGCCGAACATGGCCAGCTGCCAGGTGGGCATCAACTTCGACATCTGGGGGCCGACCGTCACCTCCGTCGCGGCCTGCGCCGCCGGCGTGCAGGCGATGGTGGACGCCGTCTACATGCTGGAGCGCGGCGACGCCGATGTGGTGATCGCCGGCGGCACCGAGGGCGGCCTGACGCCGGTCGCGATCGCCAGCCTCACGAACATGACGGCGCTCTCCAAGAACAATGACGACCCGGCGGGCGCGAGCCGCCCGTTCGACCTCGGCCGCGACGGCTTCGTCTTCAGCGAGGGCGCGGGCGCCTTCATCCTCGAAACCGAGGAGCACGCCCTCGCCCGGGGTGCGACCCCGATCGCGGTCGTCTCCGGCGGCGCCTACACCGCGGATGCCTACCACATCACCGCCAACCGCCCGGACGGGCGCGGCCAGGCGGCCGCGATGACCCGCGCCATCAAGCGGGCCGGGCTGGAGCCGAAGGACATCGATTACGTGGCCGCCCACGCGACCGCGACGAAGGTCGGCGACATCGGGGAGACGACCTCGATCAAGCTGGCGTTCGGCGACCATGCGAAGAACCTGGCGATCTCGGCGAACAAGTCGATGCTCGGGCACCTGCTGGGCGCGGCGGGCGCGGTCTCGTCCCTTGCCTGCATCCTCGCCATCCGGGACGGAGTCATCCCGCCGACGATCAACCTGACCGATCCGGACCCGGATTGCGACCTCGACTACACGCCGAACGTCTCCCGGAAGCTGACCGTCAAGGCCGCCGCCGCGAACGGCTTCGGCTTCGGTGGCCAGAACGCCTGCGCGATCTTCCAGGCGCTGTAGCACCCGGGAACCGGTA
>JBQCJS010000765.1:0-8695 GCA_051952485.1 Thermomicrobiales bacterium
CCGTGTTTCCACTCTGGACGAACGCGATGGGCTCCTGGGCGATCGTTGCCGGGATGGCGTCTTCCGGGCGCCCATCATTCCGCAGTGCTCGGTCCTCACTCCTCGCCAAGGGGTATTGACAAGCCCCGACGGTGGCGGGTACGCTGCGCTCGTGATGAAGACGATGCACAGACCCACACCAGCCGAAGAGCGCGTGGCCGCCACGGTCCCCAGCGGGGACGCGTGGATGTCGTCGTTCTATTACGCCTGGTACTTTCACGACCCCCCGGCTGCGCCGGCGGGGCGAACGGGCTGTAGCAGGCACTGATTCGCACCGCCACCACCACAGAGCGCAGACCGAGGGGAGCCGAGACAGATGTCTCGGTTTTTTGTTTGCCATCGCACATGGCATCGAGTCCGACAACGTCGTCGGGGAAGCGTCCGGATCGTGGGGCAGGGCCGGTCCCTCCCGCAGCTAGCACAACCGCCGGCGAGCAGCAGGCGCCGGTGAGAAGGATGGAGCCCAGGATGTTGGTCACACTCGGAAACGATGCCCCGGAATCGACGCGGATGGCGGTCCTCGCGGCAGCGGCCGCGCGAGGGTTGCGCGCCAAGGTCATGGATGGCGATGTCGGGAAGACGGTCATCGGGATCGGTGGCGCGCCCGCCGACGATCTTTCGGTGCTGCCCGGCGTCCTCGCGGTGCAGCCGGTGCACAAGCCCTACATGCTGGCCAGCCTGGAGGCTCGTGGCGCCAGCACGGTTCGCGTCGGCGATGTGACCATCGGCGCGGGAGCGCCGGAGCCGGTGGTGATGGCCGGCCCCTGTTCCATCGAGTCCCGCGAGAACCTGATCGAGATCGCGCGTGCCGCGAAGGCGAACGGCGCCCACATCCTGCGGGGCGGCGCCTTCAAGCCCCGCACCTCGCCGTACTCCTTCCAGGGCCTGGGCGAGGAGGGGCTGCGCCACCTCGCCGCCGCGCGGGAGGCCACCGGGATGCCGGTGGTGACCGAGGTGATGGAGGTGGACCAGGTCGACCTCGTTGCCGGGTATGCCGACATGCTCCAGATCGGCACCCGCAACATGGCGAACTTCTCGCTGCTGAAGCGGGTGGGCGCGAGCGGCAAGCCGGTCCTGCTCAAGCGGGGGTTCTCCGCGACGATCGAGGAACTGCTGATGAGCGCCGAATACCTGCTGGCGCACGGCGCCACCGATGTCGTCCTCTGCGAGCGCGGTATCCGCACCTTCGACACCACGTTCCGCTTCAATCTCGACCTGAACGCGATTCCGGGCCTGAAGGAGCTGACGCACCTCCCGGTGATCGTCGATCCCTGCCATGGCACGGGTCGCCGCTCCCTCGTGAAGCCCATGGCGCTGGCCGGGCTGGCTGCCGGGGCGGACGGCCTCATGGTGGAGGTTCACCCGAACCCGGATGCCGCGCTCAGCGACGGCTACCAGACGATCATGCCGGAGGAACTCGGGCAGATCGCGCGCATCTCCCGCGCGATGCTGGGGGCCATGCAGGAGGCGGAGGCGGCCGAAAAGGTCGTCAGCCTTCCGCTCGTTGCCACCCTCGACGCCGACCTGCTGGAGGCGGTTTCCGCCTGATCCCGATCCAGAGTACCCGTCCAATCGCACCCGGGACGCATCGCAGTCCCGGGTGCGGTCATGTCCACAGTACCGGGGTCCGGGGAAATACGTGATCCTCGCCGGACGAATACGCAATTCGGACGATGACGGTCATGGCTGCGGTCTGGGACCATTGGCCTGTGAGCGCCGAAGGGTGCTTCGCGGAGGCGAGTGGCTCGGCTGGAAGACGAAGTCGACCATTGTGGTGAATCGGTCCCGAAGCGATTGAGGCAATCCATTCCAAAGACTTGCTCGCGTGGCGTGCGCGAGGGTCGTGAGTCGCATGTCGCGGTGGGAAACGGGACATGCACCAGCGGCAATCGGTGCGCCATGTGAACTCGCCGCCATCGGGATCGTCGATCCGGTTTCCGGACTCGAGCACGATGCTGATGGCAGGGGACCCAACCGTGGACAGCAGTATGGCTGGCGTCGATCACCATATCGAATGCGAGGACGCATCGAACCCCCAGCGGTCCGTGGTACTCCTCCTGGACGCCGCGACTGGCGGCGAGGACGATCTGGAACGATACGTCAGCAGGCTCCTCGCGGCGGCGTGTGGTGACGCCCCCGAGTCCGGGATGATCGTCTCCCAGGTGGCGATCCCGCAATGGTGCGAGCGGGAGTCGTGGCGCACGATCGTGGTCCCGGATGTCGCGCGCGTGGCGGCAGCCCTCGGGGTGCTCGCGTTGCCGGCGGTGGTGCTGACCGGCGCGATCGAGGAATCCCAGCAGCAGCTCGATGCCATCGTGCGTCGCCTGGATCGCTACGATGGCGGCCGGGTTTCCGGCGCTCTTTCCTCGGGAGATCTTCGGTAAGCCTTTCCTGGGATCATCTGGAGGATGGGAGCGCTCCCGCACGGCGAGCGTCCCGGTTTTGTCATTTCCCGGCATCTTCCCAGGTGATGCGGCGGCGTTTCTCCTTGACATTCAATATCGGCACGGGTACCGTGATGCTACTGAAGCGTCGTTGCTGTCAGGCATTCGGCACCCGGGAAACCGGGCACGAACATCTGGCAGCGTGTGGCTGGAAGCGCCTAGCGCATCCTTTCCAGATCTTCCAGGAACCCGGTCATCAGCTATCTCCAGCTGGTGATTCAGCGTTCGTCCCGGGCGGTTGCACCACCTCGTCCGGCCGAGCCAGATGCAATCTCACGCGATGTGAGATCTTCGACGGGGTTCCGTCAGCGCGGCGAGAGCGTAAGTCCTGACGGCTTGGGACGTCTACCTTTCCCAGGGTGGCGACAGGTTGGATGCTTCAGCACCTTTTGACGCCGGTCCGAACACCACCGGACCGGCGCTCCATTTTTTCGAATCAACACGCAGCGATCAGGTCCGCGGACGTCCATGGGGCCGGCATCCTCATGCGCTCGGGTCGCGCGGAGCCATGCCGTCAGCAGGCCGTAGCACCTCGTGGGGCGATGGCCGTGCACGGTTGCGAGTCCTCCGCGCGGACGCGGTTGCAGGTAGTAGCTGGGCGCTGGTGAGCGCGAGTGCCTCGGCGGGACCGCGATTCCCGGTGACTGTGCGTCCCGGTTACCGGGCGCTGCCGGGATGCCGGGCGATCGTGAGGCGGTAGAGAACGGCGACGCCGGCGACCACGAGCACCGTCCAGCAGAACTCCAGCCAGAGATGCTCCTGGCGGGGCTGGATCCAGATCGAGCCGAGCCGCAGCAGGAGGATTCCCCCCAGCCCGCAGATCGTGGGCAGGACGGCGGGCGCCAGCTGGCGATCCTCCAGGTATCGCCAGATCGCCTTGCCCAGCGCCGCGAGGGCGAGCACGGCCACCACCGGTTGCAGGACGGCGATTCCGATCGTCATGAGGGTCCAGTCGGAGACATCGAAGCCCGGGGCCGCATGCACGTTCAGCGGCGACCAGAAGACCGTCGCCGTCCCGATCGCATAGCCGGCCCCCGCCGCCGCGCCGAGCAGGAGCCCATTGCCCGTCACCCCCTCGAACCGCCCGGAGCGATGCAGGGCGACGGGAATCGCCAGCGAGGCGGCCATCGCCACGATCGGCAGGACCAGGCCGTTCACGAGCCAGATCAGCCACCCGG
The DNA here is from genome assembly GCA_051952485.1 of Thermomicrobiales bacterium. Taxonomy (GTDB): domain Bacteria; phylum Chloroflexota; class Chloroflexia; order Thermomicrobiales; family UBA6265; genus JASGDN01. The sequence continues at coordinate 3,662 of JBQCJS010000765.1, forward strand.
CGTTGCCCGCGGCGTGTGCGAAGCGACCGCCGTATCCGGCCGCTCCGAAGTTGAGCACCCCCGTGTTGAACCAGTCCGATGCGGTAACGCGGGCGGCCACCCACCCGAGCACGCCACCCACGACGACCCCTCCGAGGCCGGTCATCGCGAGCATCACCGCCTTGTCGCTCGAGAGCGCGCTGCGCCCGCCGGTCAGCGCGATCAGGAGCAGGAGCGGCACGATGGCCGAGAGCACCGTCAGCGCGAGGCCCGCGTTGTTCGCCAGCAACGCCAGCAGGACCAGCGCCGCGCCCGCGCCCAGCACGACCTGGAACGGGCGGGGTGAGAGGGCAGAGCCATCCACGCCCAGGAGTTCGGCGATATCATGCTGCGGGCCACGCCGCATCGGGTGCCGGACCATCACGATCCGCTTCACCGGCGGCCCATCCTGGCCGGATGTGTCCGCTTCGGGCTGGGCGTCCTGGGCATCGGCAGAATCCGGCGTGAGTGCATCACCCTCCGGTGCCTGGGAAAACCGGAAGGATGGCTCCGGCGTTGACTGCGTGGCGGAAGCTTGTGGTTCGGGAGACGCGTCGTTGCGGCCGGCCCTCAGTTTCGAGAACCAGGTCGCGGCGCCAGCCGTCCGCGTGGCGTCGGCCTCGGCGGCCGGGGCACGCTCCGCATCGGCCGGGGAAGCTGGGGTTTCCCCGGGCGCAGCCGGGGCAGGGGAGCCCTTCGGGATCGGGATCGCGGTGACCGGGGTGAACGGGACCGTCGCGTCGAGGTCGGGCGTCACGTCCCGTCGCGAACCGGCGTCGGATGTGCTGGCGGGATCGCTCGTGAAGTCATCGTCTTCGCGTGTGGTGTCGTGCGTCATGTCGCCCCCGATACTCAGCGCCGGTACTGCGGCGAGTATAGCGAACGGCGGATGTCCGTCGCTTTCCGGCGGTGACGTCTTGGAGGGTGTACGGACACCCGTGTATAGTAGGGATCATGCTGGAACGGAGGCCGGATCACGCGAACGTGATCGCCAGGCGTCCCGACCGCTGTGGCAGCGAGCATCACCCGTGGGGTGCGGAGGAGTACGAGTATGACAACGGCGACGTCCGGCGTTCGCCATGAGGGCGATTCGCGAGACGACGCGGAACCGGGGTCGCCCGTTTCCCCCTCGGCATCCGGGATCACGCGGCGGCACGCCGTCCTTGGTGGACTGGTGGGGGCCGCGGCGGTGGTCACAGGAATCCAGGGAGTGCTGGCGCAGGATTCCGGCACCCCTGCATCGACCGCGACCACGACCACTACCGCGGCATCCAGCAGCCCGCAGGCCTCGCCGACGGCCGCGGCGACGTCCACCCCGACCCCGGAGCCCACGGCGACCCCGCCCTCGGTCCTGACCGTCGTCACCGACCAGCAGCCGGCGGCGAATGGCCAGCCGGTCTCCGGCGGCGACCTCCGGATGTTCGTCAGCAGCACGGATTTCGATAGCTTCAACCCCGCCGCCTTCCGGCAGGACCCTCAGGTTGGCGCGAGCTACCTGGAGCCGATGCTGTGGCCGGACAACGTCACCATGGAGCCGAAGCCCTGGCTGGTGGAGGCGTGGCGACTCAGCTCGGACGGCCTGACGCTGGAACTCGACATCCGGCATGGCGTCACCTGGCACGATGACATGCCGTTCACGGCCGCCGATGTGGCGTTCGCCTTGCAGGTCTATCGCGACGATATCGACAGCGCGGTCGGGCGGTTCTTCTCGAATGTGGACGACATCAAGATGGTCAACGCGAAGACCACCTCGGTGACGTTCACGCAGCCGGACGCGGCCTTTGTCTTCAACGCCTGCACGCTGCCCGTCTTCCCGGCGCATCAGTACGGCGACTTCTGGAACAAGCAGGAGGACGGCAATCGCACGCTCACCGGCTTCGATTTCTCGAAGACGAAGCCGATCGGTACCGGGCCGTGGACGATCGACTCGATCTCCGACGACGCCATCGCCTTCAAGGCGTTCGCGAACTACTGGCAGGATCGCCCGCACGCCGACACGCTCACCCTGACGGTCGAGGACGACGGGGACGCCCGGCTCAAGGCGTGGCAGGAGGGGAAGGTCGACCTGCTGCCCGTCTCGCCGTCGCAGGCGACGGGTGTCTACGACTGGACCGGCACGCTCTACGTCGTCGAGTCGCCGGTGACGATGTTCGCGGCATTCAACTTCAACAACCCAGCGAACGTCACCGCCGACATGATGAAGGACTCGGCGCTGCGGGAGGCGCTGACCACGGCGGTGGACCGCGTGGCGTACCGCAACGAGGTCTTCGCGGGCTATCTCGACGACAAGGCCACCGGCACCATCACCCAGCCCTGGGCGCACGATACGTCGCTCACGAATCCGGCCTTTGACCTCGCCAAGGCAAGGAAGATCCTGGCCGATGGCGGCTGGTCCGATGTCGATGGCGACGGGCTCCTGGAAGATTCGGATGGGAACAAGCTCGATCTCTATTGCGTGGTCAGCTCGGCGGACCGGCCGGAACTGATCGCCCTCCTGCAGGGGCTGAACGACAACTTCAACCAGATCGGCGCGCGCCTGACGGTCCAGGTCCTCGATCCGGCCGACTTCCTCACGCGCTGGGTGGACAATCACCAGTTCGACATGGTGGCGTTCACGCTGGTCCAGTATCCCGCCTTCGACGAATACGACCTCTATGGGTCGCAATGGGATGTGCGCACGAACTCGGCGGGCTGGAACCCCGGCTCGTACGACAACGCCAAGGCCGATGCGGCGCTGGAGAAGTGGTTCGCCGCGAAGACGGAGGACCAGATGAAGGCGGCCCTCACGTCGCTCCAGCAGGCGGTCAACGACGATCTCTTCGGCCTCTGGTTCGGCTTCCCGCGCGATCTCGTGCTGGTGCGTCCCGGGGTGGAAGGCTTCCAGCCCAACAAGATGCTGGCGACGTGGGACACCCGCCTGCTGTGGAAGACCGCAGATGCGGCCACCCCGCCGGCCGGTCCGACGCCGACCCCAACGCCGTCGCCCACAGCCAGCCCGGCGGCGAGTCCCGGCGCGTCGCCAGAGGCGTCCCCGCCCGCGACGCCGGCCGCCTGACCGTTCGCTCCACATCACCCCTGGCATGGCTACCATGCCGGGGGTGATTGCGTTCGCTGGCGTGCCGTCAGGAGACGAGCAGCGATTCGGTCTCCCGCATCCAGCCGGAGAGGCGGACGATGAGCCGTCGTAGCCAGTCCACGTCGGCGTCGTCCTCCGTCACGTCCATCGCGTGAAGCAGCGAGGCGTAGTCGATGGTGCGCGACAAGAGCCGGACATCCGGCAGCATCGCGAGCGCCTCGTCCGGCAGCGGCCGGTATTGCCGGTAGCCGGCGAGAAAGGCTGCGATGGGCTCGTCCTCGGGGGTGAGGCCGGTGGCGAAGGGATCGGCGAGGGCCTTCGCGATGTCCAGCAGGTACCAGCCCCAGGACGCCGCATCGAAATCGAGTGCCCAGATCGTTCCGCTGTCCCAGGTCAGGTTGTCCAGTTCCAGATCCCCGTGCAACGGCCCGTACCAGTCGGGCGTGCGCGGCAGGCGTTCCAGGCGTTCGCGCAGTTGCATCGCGCCCCGTTTCGTGGCGGCCGGGACGGCGGTGTGGGCGGCGATCGCCGCGAAGGCGGTCTGCCATGAGGGGGGACGGGCGATCGTCTCCGGGGCAACGCCTGCGAGCCCGGCGTGAATGCGGCCCACGGCACCGCCCCATCGCGCGAAGTCGGCGTTCGACAACCCGTCGCTGTCACGGATCGTGCCGGGGAGCGCGGTGAAGAGGACGGAGTGGAAGCGGCCGAGCGGGGTGTCCACCGTCGCGATGCGGTCGCCATCATTGTCCGGAAGCGCGGACACGACCGGGACGCCCTGGGCAGCCAGCGTGTCGATCAGGCGAAGCTCGCCTTCGATGGTCGAGCGATCGCGTTCGCTGGACGGTGATGCGCGAAGGAAGGCCCGCTCGCCGTCGCGGCGAAGGGTGAGGATGACATTCGCGCTGGTGCGGAAGAAGCGGACGCTGCCCGGATCGGGAGACCACGGTGCGGCGAGCAGGTCGGCGACGGCGCTCTGGCCGTCAGGGGAAAGCGTGCGGTCGAAGGCGCGGATCGCAGAGAGAGGCATCATGCGGATGGCTGTCTTTCCGTGCAACGGGCGGCAGGGCAGGCATGGGCAACGGAGCCTCCTTCCTTGGGCGCGGGGATCGCGGCGATGGGTCGACCGCGGTACGCGGCGCGTACCGGGGCATCGTACCCGGTCTTGCTAGACGCCGGCGGCGGTGAGCAGGCGGTCCAGGGTGGGAAGGAAGCGATCGCCGAAGTAGTGAACGTGGATGAGCGCCGGGTAGATCGCGTAGATGGGCGCACGGCGCTCGTGGAAGCCGGGCGCGATCGGCCGGACTGCGGTGTAGGCGTTCAGGAATGCGTCGCCGAGGTGGCCGAAGGTCACGGCGTAGGCGAGTTCCATCTCCGGATGGCCGTAGCAGGTCGATGGGTCGATGAACCCGGTCACGCGCTCGCCGCTGGAGAGGACATTCGCCGCCCAGACATCGCCGTGCAGCAGCGACGGGGCCTCCGGCTCGATGAGCAGGTCGTCCAGGCGCCCGGCCAGCCGCGCGATCCGCTCGGTATGCTCCGCCGGGAGGCGAGGCGCGGCCACGTCGGCGGCGAAGCGGAGGCGGTGGTCGCGGTAGAAGGCGATCCAGGAGTCCGTCCACGGGCTCGGAAGCGGGATGGTGCCGTTGAGCGTCGTGCCACCGAGCCCGGACCGGTCTCCCGTCACCTCATGCAGCAGGGCGAGCTGGCGGCCGGCATCGGCGTGGGCGGCAGGGTGAAGGTGGTCGCCGGGCAGGTATTCCAGCACCAGCATGTCCGGCGCGGCGAAGAGGACATCGGGGACGCGGATGACATCCGGCAGGCGGAGCGCCCGCAGCATCTCCGCCTCGAGGTCCAGCCGGGAGTCCTCGTCCGGGTTGTGTTTCACCGCGAGGTCGTCGCCGTCCGCGAACGTCGCGCGGTGGATGGTGCCGAACATGCCG
>JBQCJS010000766.1:0-6915 GCA_051952485.1 Thermomicrobiales bacterium
GATGACGGGGTTGCCGGGGAACTTGATCCACGTTCGCAGCAGGGGATCGTCGGACGTGGCCAGGCAGGGCAGTTGAGGTTCGTGATCGGGCTTGCGAACGCCGGTGTAGAGCAAGGTCGGGGTGCCATCGGCGTCGATGGCGACACCGGAGAAGCAGCCGCCATCATCCGGCCCGTCCTCGTCCGGGGCGAGGGCGATCGGCAGGTGCTCCCAGTGCACGAGGTCCTGGCTGATGGCGTGGCCCCAGTGCATGGTGCCCCAGAGGGCGCCAAAGGGGTTGTGCTGGTAGAAGAGGTGATAGGTCCCCTGCCACTGGATGAGCCCGTTCGGGTCGTTCATCCAGTTCTGCGGCGGCGTGAAGTGATAGCGCGGGCGATGGCGATCGGAGCGGCTGGCATCGTGGGTCAAGGGGATCATCCTCGGTCGGTGGGGTGGCGTGGGCGGTTTGCGTCACGATACCAGCCACGACCCGGGTGCGCGAGATCTCCCCATGGCGCGACGTTCCGTGCCTGGCGATGCGCGGGGGACGGTCGTCGGAGCCAAAGGGCATGCGGCTCGGACGCGAGGAGGGAGGCGCTCCAGCCAGCGCCTCCCCCGATCCCCCCGCGCGGTTCCCGTTCCTTGGTTACTGCACCGGCTTGATCGTGTTGATCCAGAGTGGCGAGCAGCGGTGCCAGAATGCCGTGTTGATATACGGGTTGTTCTCGTCCGGGAAGTTGGTCCAGTAGGTCGAATTGGTCGGGATGCGGTGGAACCACTGGGCGAGCTGCACGTCCGGCATGTCCTTCACCCAGATCGCCATCGCCTGCTTGAACAACTCGGCGACCTTCTCCGAGCCTTCTTCCGTCACGGCCATCTCGTCGACGAGCTTGTCGAAGTCCGCATTCACCCAGCGATAGGGCTGCTGGGCGCGCTCGCCCGTCGGCAGCGAGTAGCGGCTGTGATAGAGGTTGAGCGTGAAGTAGGGATCGCGGACGGAGCCGCCGTGCCCGAGGATGAAGGCATCGATATCGCCGGTATAGACCGTATCGGCGAACTCGTTGCCGATCGCGTTCTTGAACGAGGCGTCGAACCCGGCCTGGCGCAGGAGCTGGGTCAGGATTGGCGCGATGTCCTGGAAGAGGGTCAGGCTGGTGATGACCATGGTGAAGGGCTTGCCGTCCTTCTCCCAGATGCCATCGCCGTTCTTGCTCCAGCCCTTGCCCTGCATCTTCGCATCGACCTTGTCCTGGCCGGATTCGCTAATCTGGTCCTGCAGGTCCTTGATCTGGTCCATGTATGCCACGAGCGCCGGGAAGTTCGGGTACGGGAGGAGCGATTTCTCGCTCGCGCCCTTGTAGGCGAACTGGATGAGCTTGTCGCGGTCGATGGCGTAGTTGATCGCCCAGCGGATGTCCGGATCGCTGTATGGGTCCTTCATGCAGTTGAAGCCGAGGCCGATCGGCCACCAGTCGCGGTAGCCATAGGGCGGATTCGTCCCCGTCCAGGTCTTGATGGCCGGGTTCTGCTTCTGGATCGCCTGGATGTTGTCCGGGCGGAGGTCGATGGAGAGGTCGTCCTCGTTGGCGATGGCGAGCTGGACCATCTTGGTCTCGTCCGCGCCGGGGATGATGAGGATGCGCTGGGGTTCGGGCAGCGCGTGGAAGCCGGTCTTGGCCGCCCACCAGTCATCGTTGCGGTCGTAGATGCGCTGCTCGCCGGAGGTCTGGACCATCTTCCAGGCGCCGGTGGTGACGGGCAGCCCCTTCGCGATGTCGAGGAAGGTGTAGGTGGTGGGGTCTTCCTTCTCCCAGATGTGCTTCGGGACGATGATCATGCCGATGTCGAAGTGATACGTGAAGAACTGGGTGAGGAAGCGGGGATTCGGCTCGTTGAGGGTGATGGTGGTGGTGAGTTTGTCGGTGGAGACGGCCGACTTCACCCACTTGGTCATGTCGATCGACCAGCCAAGCGCAGGGGCGTTATTCTTCAGCATGTCGATGGTGTAGACGACATCATCCGAGGTGTAGGGCGTGCCGTCGTTCCAGGTGACGCCGTCCCGCCAGGTGATGACGACCTCGGTGAAATCGGCGTTGTACTTGAAGGCGGTGGCGAGCCACGGAATGAGGCCGTTCTCGCAGTCCATGCCTTCCGGGCCGCAGACGGAATCCGTGTTGTAGGCGTTGTAGTAGAACGCCGGCTCGAAGCAGTAGGGGAAGCCGGTCGAGGTCGAGATGCCCGGGACATAGGGGTTGAAGGTCGTGGCATCGGTGATCTGGACGGCGGTGATGCCGAAGATCAGCGTGCGGTTGCGCGGCACGTCCTTCAGCTGCCCGCTGTCCTGGGCGGCGATGACGGAGGCGGGCAACGGGATGTCGAGCAACATGCCGCCGACGGCCGCCCCGGCAGCGCCCTTGAAGAGGGTGCGGCGGGAGATCGGGGTTGCGAACTTCTCAGCGATATCGGTCATGGTTCGATCCTCGTACCGTCGTGGGACGGGATGCGACGCCTGGGGCGTCGTTCATGAACGGGTCGTTGCGAGCCTGCCGCGCGATGTCGGCCAACCTCCCTTCGTGCATGTCTCGTCAAGGCAATCGGGTCCCGGGCCAGGGATCGCGGTCGCCTTGCCATGGGCGTGGTCGCGATAGAGCCGTGGCCTCCGGCAGTGGGGCGGTCGCGGTCATGGGGCGGGTGATTCCCGGCGGTTGAGGACGGGTGGCATGGAGAAGGTCGCGGGGTCGGGCGGGGTCTCGTCGCCCCAGCGCATCGACGGGTCCGGCCAGGGGATCGAGGAGACGAGCAGCTTCGTGTAGGGATGTTGCGGGTCCTTGATGACCGGCACGACATCGCCGGATTCCACCACGTTGCCCTTGTAGAGCACGAGGATGTCGTCGCTCACCTGGTAGGCGGTGGTCAGGTCGTGCGTGATGTAGAGGAAGGAGATGCCGTAGCTGTCGTGCAGGTCACGGAGAGTGCCGAGGATCGAGGCGCGCAGGGAGGCATCCACCATCGAGACCGGTTCATCCGCGATGATGACCTTCGGCTTGAGCAGCAGGGCACGGGCGACGGTGATGCGCTGGCGCTGGCCGCCGGAAAGCTGGTGCGGATAGCGACCCAGCGTGACGCGCGGATCGAGGCCGACGGCGACGAGGGCTTCCTCCATCATTGAATGGGCCTGGGCCTTCGATTTCGCCAGCTTGAACTTCCTGATCGGCACGTCCAGCAGGTGATCGATCTTGTAGAACGGGTTGTAGACCTCGAATGGGTCCTGGAAGACGGCCTGGACATCGTGGCGGAAGGCGCGGGAATCGCTGCCGCCGAGCCCAGCGACATTCTTGCCGCGATAGAGGACCTCGCCGCGCGTCGGGTGCTGGAAGCCGAGCAGCAGGCGGGCGAAGGTCGTCTTGCCGCTGCCGCTCTCGCCGACGAGGGAGGTGAAGATCGGCTTGTCCTCCGGGATGGCGAAGGTCATGTCGTTCAGGGCGATGGTGCCACCCTTCTCCGGGGTCCCGAAGATCTGGCTGACGTTGCGCATCTCGAGCAGGTTCGGGCCGGATGGTGATGGGGATGGCTGGGGCGGAGTCACGGCGCTCCCTCCCCTGGTCGGGCGAACGGTACTCATGAGGACGCTCCCGGAGTGGCGGTGGCGGCGGCGATGTTGGCGGCGGTCGCCGCTTCGGACGCCGAGCGTGCCTTGCGGAACGCGCCGCGTTCGGCCAGGGTCGGCAGGCTGGAGATCAGCATCTGCGTGTAGGGATGCTTCGGCGCGGTGAAGATGTTCTGGATCGTGTCGACCTCCACCAGCTTGCCGCGATACATGACGCCGACGCGATCGACGAACTGGGCGAGCAGGCCCATGTCGTGGCCCACGAAGAGGACGCTGGCGCCGATGAGGTCCTGGACGTGACCGAGCGTCTCCATCACCCGGCGCTGCACCACGACATCGAGGGCGGAGGTGGGTTCGTCGGCGATGATGACGTTCGGGGCGAGGGTGATCGAGAGCGCGATACAGACGCGCTGCTTCATGCCGCCACTCAGCTCGTGGGGATAGAGCTTGCCGGTGGTGACGGGCAGGCCGACCATCGCCAGTAGCTCGTTCATGCGTTCGGCGATCTCCCCCTTCGTGGCCTTCTCGTTGTGGGCGAGGATGCTGTCCTCGAAGTGATCGCGCACGCGGCGAACCGGATTCAGCGAGTTCATGGAGCCCTGGGGAATCATCGAGACGGCGGAGAGGCGCATCTCCCGCATCTGCTCGGGCGACAGGGTGGCCATGTCCACGGTGCCGCCGTCGCGGTGGAGCAGGATGCGTCCGGAGACGATGCGGCCGGGCGGCTTGATCATGCGCATGATCGCCAGCGCCGTCGTCGACTTGCCGGAGCCGGATTCGCCGACGAGGCCGAACCGCTCGCCCCGGTTCAGCGTGAAGGAGACGCCGTTCACCGCGTTGAAGTCGCCGCGATCGGTCGGGAACTGCACGCGCAGGTCCTCGATGGTGAGCACCGGGTCGGTGGTCAGTGAACGGCGGGTGGCCGGAGTGGATGTGGACGTGGGCGATGCGTTCATGCGTCGGCCTTTCGCAGGCGGGGATTCGCGATCTCGTCGAGTCCGGCGCTCATCAGGAAGAGGCTGAGGAAGAGGATGATGATCAGGGCGATCGGCATCACGATCCACCACCAGAGGCCACGGATGACGGCGTTGTAGGTGATGCTCCAGTAGATGGTCATGCCGAGCGTTGGTTCGCTCTGGGGACCGAGGCCGAGCGCCTCCAGACCGATCGAGGCGAGGATGGCGGCGGAGACGGAGCCGACGAAACTGGCCGCGAGGAAGGGCAGCAGGTTCGGCATGATCTCGCGGAAGATGATCTCGGGAGTGCGCATCCCGGAGAGCTTCGCCATCTGGATGTAGGCGCGTTCGCGGAGGCTGAGTACCTGGGAGCGGATGGTGCGGGCGGGCCACATCCAGGCCAGCGCGGCGACCACGAGGCCCATCGTCTGCACGCTGATGGAGCCCTTGATGGACGCGGCGACCGTGATGAGGACCACCAGTCCGGGCACCGTGAGCAGGATGTCGCAGACGCCACGGATGACCAGGTCCACCCAGCCCCCGAGATACCCGGCGGTGAGGCCGAGGATGGTGCCGATGAAGATGGCGACCACGCCCGCGATCAGGCCGACCTGGAGGGTGAGCGGCAGGCCGACCACCGCGACGGCGAGCAGGTTCCGCCCCTGGTCGTCGGTGCCGAAGGGGTATTCGCGGGAGGGCGCCGTGACGGGCATCGCGGACATCGGCGCGGCTTCGTCCGTGTTCACGTAGAGCGGGCCGAGGAACGAGAAGGCCAGCAGGGCGAGGAACATCAGCGCCCCGACGACGAGCTTCGGATTGCGCCGCAGGTATTTCCACGTCGCGCGGCGGCGCAAGCCTGCATCGGGCGGCGCGTTGACGAGTTGTTCCTCAACCTGCATTGCCAGGTCCATGGCCCATTTCCTCCGGAATCCGTGGCCGCCCGGGGCGGCGTGAGGCGAAACCAGCGCGAGCGACTGCCGTCCGTCAGACGCGGATGCGCGGGTCGAGCAGCGGGTACATGAGGTCGACGATGAGGGTCGCGAGCGCGATGGTGAGGATCACCATGAAGACGACGCCATAGATGATGAAGTAATCGGCGGTCTGGATGGCGTTGTAGAGCAGGGAGCCGACGCCGGGGTAGGTGAAGACGACCTCCACGATCAGGGCGCCGGACACGACGTGTCCGAGCGAGAGGGCAAGCGCCGTGACCTGCGGCAACATGGCGTTGCGGAGGGCGTAGCGGGAGAAGATGGTCTTGTCCTTCAGCCCGCGCGCCTCCGCGAAGGTCATGTAGTCCTCGCCGCTGGTGGTGACCATCATGGCGCGGATGCCGATGGCCCAGGAACCGATGGCAGCGAGGATGATGGAGAGCGCGGGCAGGATCGAGTGCTGGATCACGTCCCAGGCGAAGGACCACGACCATTGGGGCAGGGTGCCCGCCTGGTAGCCGCCGGAGAGCGGGAACCATTTGAGGGAGAAGGCGAAGACATAGACGAGGATCAGGGCCAGGAGGTAGTAGGGGATCGCGGCGAGGGTGAGCATCGGCGCGAGGAACCATTCGAGGATCTTCGGCGATTTCGGCCAGGCGATGAGGGCGCCGAGGATGGTGCCGATCGCGAAAGAGAGGATGGTGGTGACGGTCAGGAGACCGATCGTCCACGGCAGGGCGCGCATGATGAGGTCGAGCGCGCGGTTGGGATAGAACGAGAGGGAGTAGCCGAAGTCGAAGTGAACGGTGTCCCAGAGGTAGTTCAGGTATTGCTTCCACAGCGGCTGGTCCAGGCCGAACTTGGCCTGATAGGCCTTCACCATCTCCTCGACGCCGGACTGCTGGAAGCCGCCCTGGGTCATCATCGCGAAGAGGCGGGAGCGGACGGGATCGCCGGGCGCGAGCCGGGGGAGGAAGAAGTTGAGCGTTGCCGCTCCCCACACCACGACGAAGAACAGCCCAATACGCTGCACGACGTACTTGAGGTTCATGATCCCTCCGGAATGCCGGCGCTCCGGTTCGCCCCATGCGTGTGCCACGCGGGGGGCTCCGGGAACGTTCAGCATGGCGCAAGAACGCGATCCGAGGTGGAGATTCGTTATGCACTTTCGTTCGTGGGGACATGCTAGCACGAATGTCGCGCTGACTACAACGGGCTAGTCGCACAAGGCATCTATGTATTCGTGCCGATCATTCGGAGGGCGGATGCGGTGAGCTGGCGGCGGCACCGGTGCGGGCCTCGCGGCCGGCCATGTTCGACGCTCAGTACACACCGTCTCGCTTTACTTGCCCTGTGCATGCCTGGTCGGGCCGCCATGAAGGCCGCAGCGCGACGGGCCCCCCACAAAGTGGTTCGGCCGGACTGCCAGGCGATTCGGTCGGAC
>JBQCJS010000767.1:0-2041 GCA_051952485.1 Thermomicrobiales bacterium
GCAGGCCTTCATCCGCGATTCGGAAGGGAACCTCGTCGGGCTGGTGAGCCACCTGCCGCAGGAGGAATCGGCCTCGCCGCAGTGACCGCGTGAGGATCATGCCGGTTTCATCCGGCATGATCCTCGACAGCCCTCAGCGGTGCAGGCTCAGTGCATCGTCTCGCTTTAGCTGGCATCGTGCAGGGTGGCCGGGCCGCCATGAAGTCGGCCCCCACAAAGTGGTTCGATCGGATCGGCGAGGATACGGTCGGACCTCTACGTAGGGCAAACCCTCGCAGCTGCGGCCGGTGGTTTGCCGCCTTCCCTGTACATGCACGGTAAGGCGAGACGGTCCAATCAGGAGTCCTGTTCCGCCAACGCGTCGGCATCGGCCTGGGTGGCCGTGGGCACCTCCAGGGACGCGGGAGCACTCCCCTGCTCGATGGCAGCGGCGACATCACCGACCACGCCCATCAGCGCCTCCTCGCCTGGCGTCGCGACCGCACTTTCGAGGTAGGTCGTGAAGCCGAGCGTGCCTACGCGCACGTTGACCTGGATCTTGTAGTAGGGCTCATCGTCCCCGAAGTCCATCGTGTAGGTGAAGGCACTGACATCCTTCGCCGCGATGCCCTCCGGCAGCAGGTCGGCATCGAGCTCGTACGGCTCGACATCGATCACGCCGGCGGCGGCCTCCAGGTCGTCGGGCCGCCCGGCCAGCCACGCCTTCGCATCGCGGGAGGACGCGAATGCGGTGATGGTCGTGCTGACGCCGTAATGCGGCGCCCGGTCGCCATCAGCGACGATGGGCTGCATGACGCGGTAGACGGCGGTGGCGTTGTCATCGGCATAGCCCTGTTCGCGACCCCGCCCCATCTCCGCCGTCTCACCGGGAAAGAGCTCGGTGAGCGCGCCGTCACGATAGAGATAGTCGTTGTAGTCCAGCAGGCCGCCATCCTCGTAGAACGGCGCCAGCTGCCCGAGATTGGGCGTCTCGCCCGCAACGACATCCTGGAGGCCGGCATCGACCATCCCGGCCAGGTCCACGATGGCATCAGTGCGATCGTCCTCGTCGGTGGAGAAATCGTCGCCGTAGAAGACGCTGATCTCGCCGATGAGGTTCTCCTCGCGAATCGTGATGGTATGGATCATCACATCCCCGCTGCCGTCGAAGGAGAACGAGATGTGGCTCGCCTCATCGCCGAGGTCGATGGCGTAGTCCTCGAAGTCGGACGGCAGGTCCCCGGCCTCGTCACTGTCGATCAGGGCCAGCGCGTCGCTCGCGCCGTCCGCGGTCTCGAATTGCGAGATCGAGCCGATGATGAAGGTCGAATCGTTCTCCGAAGGGGGCGTCCCGATGCTGGCGCGCGGTTGCCAGCTCTTCGTGAAGCCGGTGACATACCCCGTCTCCTGCCAGGCTGCGGTGTAATCCGGGTCGTCGCCGAGGTCGACGAAGAAGTCCTCGGCCACCTCGGTGTCCATGTATCCCCAGCCGAAATCGGGGAACCCGGCGTCCTCCAGGTCGGCGGAGATGGGGAGGGCCGCCGGAAGGTCGAGCCGGGCTCCCGGATCATCGCCTTCTCCGGTACGCGCGAGCGCCGGGGAGGCGATGGAGGCGAGCGAGGACACGCTCAGCGCCGCGATGACGATGGCGGTTCCCACGCGGGAAGCGAGCGGTGCGCGATGCATGAGGAAACACTCCTTGAAGGCGGGCTGTAGCCCGGGTTGGATGCGCGAAGGGGACCGGCAATGTCGGATCGGACGGCATGGAGCAGCGCGTGATGGCTGCGTTCCGTCCGGATGTCCTGGTTCGGTGGAGTCCCGCGATCAAGACGTTCCCTGTCCTGGAACGGTTCCCGCCGGGAATGGGCACGACGAGAAATACCGCCATTCCCGAAGGAATGGCGGTATCACGAGCGTCCGTCGGCGATCCTGGTATCAGGCGGAGGCGCCGGTGTAGTGCTTCAGGCCGTAGCGCCAGAACCAGCGCGCGCCCAGCAGGAAGGCCAGCGCCAGCACGCACGCCCCCGCCACGGTGAGCCCGTTCACCCGCCCGCTGAGGGCC
>JBQCJS010000768.1:0-9461 GCA_051952485.1 Thermomicrobiales bacterium
TCGGGCGTGTCGGGCCAAGCGGCACGATGCCGGTGAGATGCGCCATCAGGTCGGAGAGCGTGCGGATGCCGAATACCTCGACGCCCTCGATCAGCGCGGCCTCCTGTGCGTCCACCGCCGGCACGAACGCGCGACGCAGCCCCTTCTCGGCCGCCAGCGAGACCATCGAGAGGATGCCCGGCGTATGCCGCAGGATGCCATCCAGCGAGAGCTCCCCGACCACCAGGGCGTCGCTCATGTCCGCGAAGACCTGCCCGGAACTCAGCAGGATGCCCAGCGCGATCGGCAGGTCGTAGGTCGGCCCAGCCTTCCGAAGGTCCGCTGGCGCGAGATTGATCGTCACCTTGCCGAACGGAAAGCTGTAACGCGAGTTGCGGATGGCCGCGCGCACCCGCTCCTTGCTCTCCTGCACCGCGGCGTCCGGCAGGCCGACGACGATCAGTCCCGGCTGCCCGGACCCGACATCGACTTCCACCTCGACCAGTACCCCATCGAGCCCAACCACCGCGCAGCTGAAGACCTTCGCGAGCACCGTTCCCTCCGCCCGTCCGCTCCGCGTTTCCGCGTCATTGTGCATGTCGAATCCGACCGCACTGTACCACCACGGGAAGGCGAGCGGTGAGCGGTGAGCGAAACGGGAATGGGACGGGAGGAACGGCCTCCCCTCCTGGCCGATCACGAGGATCGCCGTGACTGCCACCGCTCCTGTGTGCGATAGGCCCGGTCGCTCGTTTCCCTCATGTCTCGCTTCGTTCCTCCCGGCGATGCTCCTACCCCATCACGGAGGGCAACACTCCGTTGACGCGGGTTGTGGCTCCGGGAGGGATCATGGTACAAGAACCTGATTGTCCGGTCGGCGCGCGATGCCTCCAACGATGGTTCGCCCCGGCTGCCCTGCGCCGGGATCGCGCGAATCCGGGAAATGTCCTGCTCCATGGCTGCTGTCGTCACCCCTGCCGCTCCCCTGTCGCCCGCCTCAAGCGAGATTGCCGAGCCCATGCCCACGTCACGCCTCCTCATCAACGGAAACGACCAGCTGCGCCTGGCCGTCCAGCGGTCCGGTCGCCTGACGGAGAGTTCGCTCGACATGCTGCGCCATATCGGTCTCAGCTTCGAGACCTACGGCCAGCGCCTCTTCTCGAAGGCTCGCAACTTCCCCCTCGCCATCCTCTACGCGCGTGACGACGACATTCCCGACTACGTCGGCCTCGGCACGGTCGATCTCGGCGTCGTCGGCCGCAACCTCGTGCACGAGAAGAACGCGGATGTGGTCGAACTCCTGCCGCTCGGCTATGGCTATTGCTCGCTGGTCGTCGCCGTGCCGAACGACTCCGAGTTCACCGATCCCGAACAGTTGAAGCACACACGCATCGCCACCTCGTATCCGGAGTCGGCGTGGAAGTACTTCGCGTCCATCGGCGGCGACCCGGAGATCATCGAGATCAGCGGCTCGGTCGAAGTCGCGCCAGCCCTTGGTGTCGCCGACGCCATCGTGGAACTCACCGCCACCGGTTCGTCGCTCCAGCTGAACGACCTCAAGCCCATCTACACCATCCTCGAATCGGAGGCGGTCCTCGTCGCCAATGCGGAGGCGCTGGACGATCCCGTCAAGCGCCCCCTGATCGATCGCCTCCTGATGCGCATCCGGGCGGTCCAGCTGGCGACCCAGTACAAGTACGTGATGATGAACGCCCCGGAGGAGGCGTTGGAGGCGATCCGCGCCATCCTGCCGGGCCAGAAGGCTCCCACCGTGGTGCCGCTCGCCGATCCGGGCTGGGTTGCCGTCCATTCGGTGATCGAGGAGGAGGTCTTCTGGGAGAAGATCGAACTCCTGCGGGAGGCTGGCGCCAGCGCCATCATCGTCTCCGCCATCGACAAGTTCCTCGTCTAGCCACTGCCGGCCGATTCGACACTGGACGCGGGGTCGGGTGCATGCCGATCCCCGCGTTCGCGTTCCATGCAGCACACCGGCGGAATCTCGGCTAGAATCGGGGCATCAGCACGCATCACCGTCGATGCCCTCCCCGCCGCCTTCCCACGAGGTTCCCCCGTCCATGACCGCGACCCCTTCCACGGCCTTCACCGCCCCAGCGTCGATGATCCGCTCCGGCATCGAGCCCGTCACCGGCTACCGCCCCGGCGCGTCCGATCTCACCACAGAGCGCACCGCGCGCCTGGACTGGAACGAGTCGCCCTTCGGACTCTCCCCGAAGGCCCAGGCCGCGCTGGAGTCGTACGACTCCGGGAATCGCTATCCCGATTACATGCAGGCGCCGCTGCGGGATGCGCTCTCCGCCTACACCGGCGTCGCGGTGGACCGCATCATTCCCGGCGCCGGCCTGGACGACGTCTTCCAGACCCTCGCCATGCTGATCATCAATCCCGGCGACGAGGTCATCATCCACGACCCGACGTTCGGGGTGTATCGCAGCCTCTTCTCGTTGCATGGCGCGAACATCGTCAACGTCCCGCTCGGCCCGGCCCCGGATTTCGCGCTGGATGTCGAGGGCATCATCGCTGCCGTCACCGAGCGCACGAAACTGGTCATCATCTGCCAGCCGAACAACCCGACCGGGCACCTCTTTCCCCGATCGGAGGTCGAGCGCATCATCACCTCGGTGCCCTGCCTGGTCGCCATCGACGAGGCCTACGCCGAGTTCAGCGGCACCAGCCACCTCGATCTGGCCGATAGCTACGACAACGTGATCGTCCTGCGCACGCTCAGCAAGTTCGCGGGCCTGGCCGGCTACCGGGTCGGCTACGGGATCTTCCCGGAATGGACCGTGCCGTACCTGAACCGGGTCGCGCCGCCATTCTTCAACATCTCGGCCGTCTCGTCGGCGGTCGCGGTCGCCTCGCTGGCCGATCTCGATGTCCTGAACGACCGCCTCGCCCAGCTCCTCGCCGAGCGCGACCAGCTCGCCGCCAACCTCGAGGAGATCCCCGGCGTCCACGTCTATCCGTCCGCGACGAACTTCATCCTCGTCGACCTGCCGGTGGAATCCAGTGAGGGCCTGCTGAAGGACCTTGCCGCCCGCCGCATCTTCGTCCGCCGCTTCGGCCATCCGGAGCATGGCCTCGGCCATTGCCTGCGCATCAGCATCGGCTCGCCGGAGGACAACCGCCTCGTCCTCGACGCGATCACCGAGCTCCTCCCCGCCCATCGCCACCGCACGGACGCCGCCTGACCCCGTCGCCCCCTCGCTGTCCCGATCCGGACGACCCCCGGAGACCCCTCGCATGGCATCGCCAGACACCCTCCCCTCCGATCGCACCGCCTCCATCGCCCGCCGCACCGGCGAGACGGATATCACCCTCTCGCTCGACCTCGACGGGACCGGGGAGGTTCACGCCGACACCGGCGTGCCCTTCCTCGATCACATGCTGCACGCCTTCGGGCGGCACGGGCGTCTCGACCTGACGGTGAACGCGACCGGTGATGCCGCGATGGACCCCCATCACACGGTGGAGGATGTCGGGATCGCGCTCGGACAGGCGATGAAGACCGCCTTCGGCGACCGCGCCGGTATCGAGCGCTATGGCTCTGCCTACGCCCCGTTGGATGAGGCGCTGGCCCGCGTCGTGATCGACATCTCGGGCCGCCCGTTCCTCCACTTCGCGGGCGACTTCCCGGAGGCGGTGATCGGCACGGATTTCGCGAGCAGCCTGGTCGAGGAGTTCTGGCGCGCCGTGGCGATGAACGCCGCCCTGACCGTCCATATCGACCTCATCCGCGCGCGCAACAGCCATCACGCCGCAGAGGCCATCTTCAAGGCCGCGGCCGTCGCCTTCCGCACTGCCGCCCGCCAGAGCGGGGTCGCCGGCAGCGTCCCGTCCACAAAGGGAATGCTCGCATGATCGCCATCATCGACTACGACGCGGGCAACCTCCGCTCGATCCAGCGCGCCCTGCTCGAAACCGGCGCCGACGTGCAGATCACCGCCGACCCCGACACCGTCGTCGCGGCGGATCGCGTGGTCTTCCCGGGCGACGGCCATGCGAAGACCGCGATGGAGACGCTCCACGCCCGCGGCCTCGTCGACGCCATCCACACGAGCGTGCAAGCGGGCAAGCCTTTCCTCGGCGTCTGCGTGGGGATGCAGCTCCTGTTCGAGGAGATGGAAGAGGGGCCGACCACGGGCCTCGGCCTGCTCCAGGGCTCCGTCCGCAAGCTGCCGGAAACCGTGAAGGTGCCGCAGATCGGCTGGAACACGGTCAGCTTCCGGCCCGATTCGCCGCTCGCCCACCTCGATGGCGCGTACTTCTACTTCGTCCACTCCTTCGCCCCCCAGGCCGCGCAGGCGGACGACATCGCCGGAGAAACCGACTACGGCACACGCTTCACCAGCGTCGTGGTGCGCGACAACGTCTGGGGAACGCAGTTCCATCCGGAGAAGAGCGGCGAGGACGGGCTCGACCTGATCCGCACCTGGGCCGCCTGGCAACCGTAACCGTCGATTCGTAGATGCGGCCCTTGTGGCCGCTTTGGGCCGGCGGCCGCAGTTCATTCGAGAGACGCATCCCGTGAACATCTATCCCGCCATCGACATTCGTGGAGGACGCGCCGTTCGCTTGGTGGAAGGCGACTTCTCCCGCGAGACGCAGTTCGACGCCGATCCGGTCGATGCCGCCCGCCGCTGGCAGGATGCCGGCGCCGCGTGGATTCACATCGTCGATCTCGACGGCGCGCGCGATGGCACCGGCGCCAACCGAGAGGCCATCGCCCGCATCCGGCAGGCGGTTCCTGTCGATGTCCGGATCGAGGTCGGCGGCGGCATCCGCTCGGAAGCCGACCTGGAGGCGCTGAGCGCCATCGGCGTCGACCGCTTCATCCTCGGCTCGATCGCCATCACCGATCCCGCCTTCACCGAACGCGCCATCGCCACCTACGGCGATGCCATCGCGGTGGGACTTGATGCCCGTAACGGCAAGGTCGCCACGCAGGGCTGGCTCGAACAGACCGACGCCGACGCCATCGAGGTCGCCCGGCGCTACGCCGAGGCCGGCCTGAGGCACGTCATCTTCACGGACATCCAGCGTGACGGCACCCTGCAGGGGCCGAACCTCGATGCCCTTCGCGCCCTCATCGCCGCGGTACCGATCGACGTGATCGCCTCGGGCGGCGTCGGATCGCTCGCCGATGTCGAGGCGAGCGCCAGCACCGGCGCGGGCGGCGTCATCATCGGCAGCGCGCTCTATCACGGCAAGATTGCCCTCACCGATGCCCTCGCCATCGGGGCGGCATCCACGGCCACAGCCACAGCCCCGATTCCTGCCGGAGAAACCGCATGAACGCAACCGTTCCGCCCGTCACCGATGCGCCGGTCGCCACCGGCAACAACCTCGCGGTCCGCGTCATTCCCTGCCTCGACGTGACCAAGGGTCGCGTCGTGAAAGGGGTCGAGTTCATCGACCTGCGCGACGCCGGCGATCCGGTCGAGATGGCGAAGGTCTACTACGCCGAGGGGGCGGACGAACTGACGTTCCTCGACATCACCGCCTCCTCCGACAGCCGGGAGACGATGGTCGATGTCGTCGCCCGCACCGCCGACCAGCTCTTCATCCCGCTCACGGTTGGCGGCGGCATCCGCACCGTCACCGACATGAAGCGGATGCTCCACGCCGGTGCCGATAAGGTCTCCGTCAATACTGCCGCCATCGCCCGCCCGGAGGTCCTGACGGAGGGCGCGGAAGCCTTCGGGTCGCAGTGCATCGTGATCGCGATCGATGCCCGCTTCCGCCCGGAGAGCGGGCATTGGGAGGTCTACACCCACGGCGGTCGCAATCCCACCGGCCTCGACGCGGTCGAATGGGCGCATCGGGCCGCCAACCTCGGCGCGGGCGAGATCCTGCTCACCAGCATGGACCGCGACGGCACCGGCCTCGGCTACGACTGCGACCTCCTGGAGGCCGTCGCCGGTGCGGTGAACGTCCCGGTGATCGCCTCCGGTGGCGCGGGGACGCTGGATCACTTCGTGGATGCCCTGCGCCCCGGCCGCGCCGACGCCGTCCTTGCGGCCTCGCTCTTCCACTTCGGCACCATGCGCGTTCGCGAGGTGAAGGATCATCTCCGGGCCGCCGGCCTGCCGGTGCGCACGGAGCGGAGCGAGCGGGAAGGGGAATGGTCGATCGCATGACGTCCCGTGAGCTTCCGATCTCCTTTGGCGACGACGGCTCGGCCCTCGTCCCGGTCGTGACGCAGGATGCCGCCAGCGGGCAGGTCCTGATGGTCGGGTTCATGAACCGCCTCGCCTTCGACCGCACCCGCGAGACAGGCCTCGTCCACTACTGGAGCCGCAGCCGGGGCACGCTCTGGCAGAAAGGCGAGACCAGTGGTCACGTCCAGCGGGTGCAGGCGATCTATGTCAACTGCGAGCAGAACACCCTCCTGATGGAGGTCGAGCAAGTTGGCGCGGTCTGCCACGACGGCTACCCCACCTGCTACTACCGCCGCCTCGAACCCGACAACTCGCTGACCGTCGTCCGCGACCGCTGGTTCGATCCGGCGGATGTCTATGGCACGGGCAACGTTCCGAACGGCCTCGAGACCGTCACCCGCGCCTGGTGGTCCGCCTTCGAAACCCTGCGCGATCGCGACCTGACGGCGGAATCCGGCACATCGCGCCTGCTGCATGCGCCGGAGGACGCGATCACGCCCCGCATCGCCGACGAACTCGGGGAGCTGGCCGGGGTGCTCGACGGCACCCACGCCCACACCTCGCAGGCCGAGGATGCCGCGCTGGAAGGCGGCCAGGTCTGCTACTGGCTCGCCGTGAAGGGCGTCCACGCGGAACTCACGTGGGAAGAGGTGCGACCGGACCGCGCCCTCGACGCCCCGGACGACGGCGACATCCCCGCACCAGCGGCGATGAGTGCCCTCCTGCGCGCGCAGGCGAGCCAATGGACGTCGACGCCGTCGGCGACGTCTGACGACGGATCGGTCGATCTGGCCGCGCGGCTGCACGAGACGTTCGCGCTCGCGGCCGCCGCGATGGCGAGCCTCGGCGTGGTGCCGCTGGACGTGATCCGGGCCGACCTCGACTCGTTGCAGAGCCGGCCGTACCTCGCACGTCTGAACGGAACCACGGCATGACCGGCGAGCGGATTGAGGCGCAGGCACCCCGCCCCACCGGACGCGCACGCCTCTGGACCCCCTGGCGGATGCGCTATATCGCCAGCGGCACGGCCAGCGGTTCGGCGGATGGTGAGCGGGAGTCCGGCTGCGTCTTCTGCAACCGCCTCGCCCGGCGGGACGATGTCGACTCGCTGATCCTCCACCGGGGCGAACACGCCTTCGTCATCATGAACCTCTTCCCCTACAACTCCGGCCACATCATGATCCTCCCGAACGCGCATGTGGACGATCCCACCGCGCTCGATGCCGCGACGGTGCACGAGATGGCCGACCTGATGCCTATCGGTGTGCGGGCCTTGCGCCGGGTCTTCGCCTGCCAGGGGTTCAACATCGGGTACAACGTCGGATCGGCCGCCGGGGCGGGGATCGCCGAGCACCTGCACCAGCACATCGTCCCGCGCTGGAACGGCGACGCCAACTTCATGCCCGTCCTCGCCTCGACCATCGCCATGCCGGAACTGATCCCGGCCAGCTACGCGAAGATTCGCGCCGAGCTCGAGCGGGAGCTTCACGGAACGGCCACGGCTCGCGTGGTCCTGCTCGCCAACGACGACCGCGAGGTCCTCGTGCACGACGGCCGCCTCCCGCTCGTCACGCCGGAGGCCGATCAACCCGTCTGGCGGGCAGCCATCGCCCCCTTCCGGGGCTGGGTGGACGAGATCGAGGTCGCCGGCTGGGGTGGCGCCACGAACACGCGGGACGACCCCCGGCAGACTGCAATCGTCCTGCGCGGCGTTCCTCACCGGCAGGCGATGCCCGAGGGTTTCACGACGCTTCCCAGCGATTCCGCGACCCTGCCCCATGAAGACCGCGCGATCCTGGTCCGCGCGATGGCGCACCTCGCGCCGAGCATCGCGGAGCCCCCGTACCTGGCCTGATCGCGGCAGACCCTGTGAGTCCGCTGTGACGCTATAATCGCTCGAACGATCCCGGCGCACTGGACGGCGTACATGCGGGGAGCATCGGTGTCTTCGATTCAGGGTCACGCGCAACCAACGACGACTCGCACGAGCCGCCTGACACGCTGGGACCGCGCGGTGAGTTCGTTCCTGCGCGCGATCACCGATACCCTCCTCGATCCCGTCATCATCCTCGCCGCGACCCTCTTCATGCTCGGCGGCTCCCCCGCCCAGATCGCCGCCCCGGCCGCCATCACGGCGCTCCTGTGGGCGACCGGGCCGTTCGTCGTGCCAGCGATCGCCCGGGTGGTCGGCGCCGTGATGCCCCTCGCCATCGCGGGCGTCGTGCTGCGCGCTGGGGCAGCCATCCTCATCCTCGCCATTGGCCTCCGCCTCCAGCGCCTCGCGCCCGGCGATGCTGTTGTGGCGATCCTGCTCTGTTACACCTTCTTCCAGCTCGGGGTCGCGCTTACTGACGAGACGTGGGGATCGCCTTGGGCGAATGGCAGCGGCCGGCGTATCTCCGCGTTCGGCTGGGTCACGCTCGTCACCGCCATCGTCTCCTCGCTCGCCGCGATCGCCGCCGCCCGCACGCTGGACCCCATGCGGGTCAACTTCCCGCACTCGGTCGGGCTGCTCTTCGTGCTGGCAGCGATCGCGGCCCTCTCCGCCTGCTGGTTCCTCGTGCTCGGCGAGTTCACCCAGCCCGACGATGACCTGCCCGAGGCAGCGAGCGACCCGGACGCACGCCTGCGGTCGCCATCCGGATATCGCTACCTCGCCTTCCAGATCCTGTGGGCCCTCTCGCGGCTGGCCGATCCCTTCGTGATCGTCTTCGCCCTGAGCGAGATGTCGCTCTCCTTCCGCTACGTCGGCGTTGCCCTCGCCAGCTACGCCCTGCTGCGCGGGATCGGTCAGCTCATCGCCAGCAGCCTCCCGAGAGCCCTGCCGCCCGCGCGGATGCTCCAGCTGGGATCGTTCCTCCGTTTCGTCTTCCTCGTCGTGGCGGGTGGCATCTCGGTCGCCGCGTCCAGCAGCTGGTACCAGACCGAGGTGAAGGACTCGGATGCGGCGTCCTGGGCACTGGCGCTCGCGTTCGGCGCGCTCGGTCTCGCGGTCGCGTTCAGCGACGACGCGCAACGACGTTACCTCGGCCACCTCGAAGGCCGGCTGACCGCCAGCCCGACCGGCATCAGCCTCCCGGGCATCCTGCTCGCGCTGCTCTCCCTCTCGCCGTTCATCGGCGCCTGGATCGCCGGACGCTTCTCGCTGGAGGGTGCGATCGTCACGGCCGCCATCATCGCCTTCCTCTCGATGCTGGCCAGCGCCCTGCTCGACATGCCGGTGCGGCGACGTCGTTTCCCGGTGCGACGCTCCGCCCGCCGCCGGTAAGCGCAACGCCGTCTTTGCCCTCCTGCCGCGACGCA
>JBQCJS010000769.1:0-4542 GCA_051952485.1 Thermomicrobiales bacterium
TCGCTCGCGGTCGGCGGACCGGCCATCGTGCCGGATGCCATCTTCCGCATCGCCTCCATCACCAAGCCGGTCACGGCGACGGCGACCATGATCCTGGTCGAGGATGGCCGGATCGGCCTCGACGATCCGATCGACGGCCTCCTGCCGGAGCTGGCGAACCGCCCGGTGCTGCGCACGCTGGCCAGCGAGCCGGACGATACCGTTCCCGCCATCCGCCCGGTCACGACCCGCGACCTCCTCACCTTCACCGGCGGCGACGGCTATCTCTTCGCGCCGCCGGGCACCGCTCCGATCCAGGCGGCGATCGAGCAGGCGGGGCTCTCACCGGCGGGGCCGCTGCCCGGCGGCGATCCCGACGACTGGGTGCGCCGGCTCGGGACCCTGCCACTGCTGAACCAGCCCGGCCATCGCTGGCGCTATCACACCAGCGCGGAGACCCTCGGCGTGCTCGTCGCGCGGGCGGCGCGGCAATCGCTCCCGGAGTTCATGCAGGAGCGGATCTTCACGCCGCTCGGGATGCGCGACACCGGCTTCCAGATCGCACCCGGGACCCTCGAGCGCTTCACGACCTGCTATCGGCCCGATCCGGAGACCGGCGAGCTGCGCATCTACGACCCGGCCGAGGGCAGCGCCTGGCTGACCCCGCCAACCTTCCCGAACGGCGGGGGCGACCTGCTCTCGACCGTGGATGACCTGCTGGCCTTCGGGGAGATGCTCATCGGCGGCGGCGAGCGGAGCGGGACCCGCATCCTCTCCCCCGAATCCGTGGCATTGATGACCGCCGACCACCTGACGGACCTCCAGAAGCTCGCTACCGGGGTGGATCGCGACCTCTTCGGAATCGATGGCTGGGGATTCTGCATGAATGTCCAGACCAGGCCGACCGCGCTGGGGTTGCAGGCAGGGACGTATGGCTGGGATGGCGGCCTGGGCACATCGTGGGCGCACGATCCGGCGACCGGGCTGGTGGGCGTGCTCCTGACCAACCGGGCATGGGACTCCCCGACGCCGCCCGCCGTACGGAACGACTTCTGGCGTGCGGCGGTCGCGTCCCTGGCCTGAACGCCAACCGGGGGCATCCACGCTGGACGCCCCCGGGCAGCCGATGTGGTGATCCCGCGCTACTTCTTCGGGAAGACGAAGGGAGGATTTGCCGACTGGTAGGCGAACTTGCCGGTGAGGTCCGCGCCCCGGACCACGCCCGCCGCGTGGTAGGTGATCCCCCACGAATCGATGATCGATCCGTCGCCGACGACGCAGGCCTCCAGCACATCGATCGGCGTGTCCGTGTCGGTCGTCACCCACCCGCCGCCGGTGCCGGTCTGGGCGCCGATCTCCGCCCCGCCGAGGTGGGCGCAGTAGATGGACGCCGGGTTGGCGCTGCCGGTGTTCTCCGGGACGGGCGGTTTCGTGAGGTAGGCCAGCACCGCCAGCGTCGGTTCCGGCGAGACGAGCGATTCGAGATCGATCGCGATCCACGAATCGTCGTCGGAGCCCTCGCCCCGGGTGAACTCGCAGAAGGCGCGGGCGCCACCGAGCGTGACCTCGGTCGATGGCGCGTTCGTGCCGAGGACGGGCGTGCGCTCGCGGACGATGCCGCCAACCTTCACGCAGTAGGCGGCGGCGTCTCCGGAGGCGACGGGCGAGGCCCCCGGCGATGCGACCGGAGTGGCATCGGCGGCGAACGACGGCGATGCGAACGCGGCCAGGACGAGACCGGCCGTTGCACCGGCAGCGACAAGGGAACGCATGAGGCGATCGAGACGCATGACCATTCCTCCCGGGACGAGCGGCGGCGATGACGGATGGACCCGCATTCGATTGTAGCGGGATCGGCCCGGGAGCGAAATCCTGCAGGGACCCGGGCAATCCCGGGACTCGGCGTGCTGCGGGGCATTCCCGGATGCTCCGCAACCACGGAGCCATGACGACCGACCGGGATGGCCAACGCACGTCGCGCCGAGCGCAAGGACGAACACGTCTCACCCGTCGCGTGCCGCACGCGGTCATCGCGTCGTCGAAGGAGCTGCACCATGCACAGAGCCCTCGCCCCCTGACAGCCCGCCCGATCCCGGTCCCGGTTCATCCCGCGATCGAGGTGCACGTACAATGGCATCGCACCCGTGATGTCCGCCCCTCTCGACGAAAGGTGATCCTCCATGTGCCGCAACATCCGCCCGCTCTTCAACTTCGATCCGCCCGCCGCGCCGGATGAGATCCAGGCTGCCGCGCTGCAGTACGTCCGCAAGATCAGCGGGTTCACCAAGCCGTCACAGGCGAACCAGGCCGCGTTCGATGCCGCCGTCGCGGAGGTCGCCGCCGCCTCGGCCCGCCTGCTGGCCGCCCTGGAGACCACCGCGCCACCGAAGGACCGCGAGACGGAGGCGATCAAGGCGAAGGCGCGATCGGCCCAGCGCTTCGCGCCTTCGCGGGCGTGATCGCCGTCCGTTGACCGCCCTCCGCGAGCATGACCGCAAGCTGGAAGAAGCGCCCCGCACGCCATGTCCGTACGATCGATGCCAACGGGTCACACCCCTGCCGGGCCGGGCCATGCGCGATTCGGGCGCGTGCTCCACGACCCGGCATCGGACGACATTCGGGCGGACCGTCCCGCCGAGCAGGAGCGATATCGCATGGGCAACGTCAGGGTGCTCGTCGGCACGCGCAAGGGCGCGTTCATCCTTACCTCCGATGAGGCGCGCCGGGAGTGGGACGTCGCCGGTCCCTTCTTCCCCGGCTGGGAGATCTACCATGTCGCCGGTTCGCCGGTGAATCCGGACCGCCTCTACGCCTCGCAATCCACCAGCTGGTTCGGCCAGCTCATCCAGCGCTCGGACGATGGCGGCAAGACCTGGGAGCCAGTCGGCAACGACTTCCACTACGCGACCGATGCCGGCAATCACCAGTGGTACGACGGCACACCGCATCCGTGGGAGTTCGCCCGCGTCTGGCATCTCGAACCGTCGCACTCCTGCCCGGACACCGTCTATGCGGGCGTGGAGGACGCGGCGCTCTTCCGCTCGACCAACGCCGGGCAGACCTGGGAGGAACTCCCCGGCCTGCGCACCCACACCACCGGCATGGAGTGGGCGCCGGGCGCCGGCGGCCTCTGCTTGCACACTTTCGAGATCGACCCGCGCGACGAACGGAAGATGGTGATCGCCATCTCCGCCGCCGGGGCCTTCCGCACCGACGACGGCGGCGAGACGTGGACCGCGATCAACAAGGGTCTCCGCTCGGAGTGGACCCCGGACCCCGATGCCGAGGTCGGCCACTGCGTCCACAACATCGCCATGCACCCGAAGAACCCGGACGTGCTTTTCATGCAGAAGCACTGGGACGTGATGCGCAGCGACAACGGTGGCGCACTCTGGACCGAGATCAGCGGCAACCTGCCGAGCGACTTCGGCTTCCCGATCGAGGTCCATCCCCACGAACCGGAAACGGTCTACGTCGTGCCGATCAAGAGCGACAGCGAGCACTTCGTCCCGGAAGGCAAGCTCCGCGTCTACCGCAGCCGCACCGGCGGCAACGACTGGGAGGCGCTGACGAACGGCCTGCCGCAGGAGAACTGCTACGTCAACATCCTGCGCGATGCAATGGCCTCCGATACCCTCGATTCCGCCGGGATCTACTTCGGCACCACCGGCGGCCAGGTCTACGTCTCACCCGATTCCGGCGACACCTGGCAAGCGATCGTCCACGACCTGCCGGCCGTCCTCTCCGTGGAGGTGCAGACCCTGCCATGACGTCCACCGCAACTCCCATCCTCGACCCTGCCGAACCTGAGTCGGCGACGACCACGGCCGCGTCCACGTCCACCATCCGCGTCCTGCTGCCGGGTCCCCTGCGGGCGCTGGCGCACGTCGACGGGGAGATCCCCCTGGAGATCGGCGCTCCCAGCCAGCGCGGCGTGATCGACGCCCTGGAGACCCGGTTCCCCCAGCTGAAGAACACCCTGCGCGATGCGGTCAAGGACCGGCGGCGCCCGAAGATCCGCTTCTACGCCTGCGGGAAGGATCTCTCCCACACCGGGCAGGACGACCGCCTGCCGGAGGCCGTGCTCGCCGGCACGGAGACCTACCTGATCGTCGGGGCGATCTCCGGCGGCTGATCCCGTTCGCAGGACCTCACCATGCAGACACCGACGACGACTCTCGATGGCCGGTACAGCGATGCCGCCGCCACCCCCGTCCCCTGGGCGGAGGCGGTCGGCATCCTGGAGACGGCGGAGATCTTCTGGCTCTCGACCGTCCGCGCGGAGGGCGGTCCCCACGTCACCCCCCTGATCGCGATCTGGATGGACGACGCCCTCTGGTTCGTGACCGGCGCCCGGGAGCAGAAGGCCCGCAACCTCGCCCGCCAACCCCGCGTCGCGGTCACCACCGGCTGCAATGCCTACGCCGAGGGACTCGACATCGTCCTCGAAGGCGCCGCGATCATCGAGCGCGACCCGGCAGTGCTCCAGCGACTCGCCGACCGGTTCGCCGAGAAGTACGGCTGGCATTTCACCGTCAGCGACGGAACCCTCGTCGGCGATGG
>JBQCJS010000770.1:0-4266 GCA_051952485.1 Thermomicrobiales bacterium
CTCCTCGCTGCTCGGCGCCTGGACGAGCGCCCTCCTGCTGCTCGATGAGAACACGATGGACATCGTCCGCTTCTGGTCGGCGGGATCGGTCGCCGGCCGCCCGCTCTCCGTCTTCTGGTGGGTCTCGCCCTTCCTGCTCGGTGGCGCGCTGCTCGGCATCTTCCTCGGCCACCAGCTGAACGTAATGAGCATGGGCGAGGAGACCGCCCGCAGCCTCGGCATGAACACCGGGCGCACACGGATCGTCGCCTCCTTCCTCGTGGTCATC
This sequence comes from Thermomicrobiales bacterium, assembly GCA_051952485.1. Lineage (GTDB taxonomy): Bacteria > Chloroflexota > Chloroflexia > Thermomicrobiales > UBA6265 > JASGDN01. The sequence continues at coordinate 269 of JBQCJS010000770.1, forward strand.
ATCACCGGGGCCACCGTCGCCGTCGCCGGACCGATCGGGTTCGTCGGCCTCGCGGTGCCGCACATCGTGCGCTCCGTGATCGGCCCCGATTACCGCTGGGTGCTCCCCTACTCGCTCGTCGTCGGCGCCGCCTTCCTCACCGCGTCGGACATCCTCGGGCGCGTCGTCGCCCGCCCCGGCGAGATCCAGGTCGGCATCGTGACGGCCATCCTCGGCGCGCCGTTCCTCATCTTCCTTGCGCGCCAGCGCACGGTCGCGAACTGACGAGGAGGAACGACGATGGCAACCCTCGATCTCTCGACCCCGACTCCCGCCCCGCACGCGCCGATGCCCCACGACAAGCCGGGGCACATCACCATCCGTACCGGCCCGCTGGCCGTGCGCCTGAATCTCCGCGTGATCGGCATTTCGCTGATCGTCCTCGCGCTGACGGCGACGCTGGCGATCTTCGCGATGACGCGCGGCAGCTACTCGATCCCGTTCATGGATGTCCTCCGCGCCGTCTTCGGCCGGGGCGACGAGGACCAGCTCTTCATCGTGCGCACGCTGCGCCTGCCGCGCGTGATCTGCGCGATGCTGATCGGCGCGGCCCTCGCGACGGCAGGGGCCGTCTTCCAGGGCCTCGTGCGCAACCCGCTCGTCTCGCCGGACATCATCGGCATCGACACCGGGGCCAGCCTGGTGGCGGTCTTCTGGATCGTCTTCGGCTTCAGCGCCTCCCTGCTGCCGCTGGCCGCCTTCATCGGCGCCCTCACCGCCGCGCTGCTGGTCTACACGCTCTCCTGGAAGGGCGGCATCTCGCCGAACCGGCTGATCCTCGTCGGCATCGGCGTCGGCTCGGCGATCAGCGCCCTGACGACCTTGATCACCGTCCGCTTCCCGATCGAGCAGGTGCGGCCCGCCATCGTCTGGACGATGGGCAGCATCTACGGCTCGAACTGGCGGGACGTGAAGGTCCTGCTCGGCTTCCTCGTCATCTGCCTGCCGCTGGCGATCGCCCTCATGTGGTACCTGCGCGCCCTCCAGCTCGGCGACGATGTCGCGCGCGGCCTGGGGATGCCGGTCGAGCGCCTGCGCCTCAGCCTGATCGTGGTCGGCTGCGCCCTGGCGGCGGTCGCCGTCGCGGTGGCCGGGCCGATCGGGTTCGTGGCGCTGATGGTGCCGCACATGGCCCGGATGCTCGCCGGGGCGCTCTCCAGCAGCGTGCTGGTCCTCACGGCGATCATGGGGGCGTTCTTCCTGCTCGCGGCGGACACCGTCGCCCAGCACTTCCTGCCCGTCAGCCTGCCGGTCGGCGTCGTCACGGCGGCCGTCGGCGCCCCCTACTTCCTCTTCCTGCTCTACCGCTCCAACGTGAGGATGTAACGATGAGGGGAGAGGTGAGAGAAGTGAGACGTGAGGGAGGCCAGGAAGCTGGCCGGACCAACGCGAATGCGGTCCGGCGCCGGTATCCTCGGGCCATTCCGACCCTGCAGCTGCTACGAACACATTCGCGTTCCGTTCTCGGAGATGCGGCCCTTGTGGCCGCCGCCCTAAAGCGGCCCCAAGGGCCGCATCTCCGGGTGGACCTGGCCAGTTTGATGGCCGGGAATCCGGATACAGCATTCACCACACTCCTGCGTCCTCACTGCTCACTTCTCTCGCCTCTCCCCTCGATCAGCCGGAGTGCCCCATGAGCCGACTCACCGCCAACGACCTCACCCTCGGCTACGGTGACGCCATCATCGTCCGGAACCTGAATCTCGAGATCGAGGATGGCAAGATCACCACGATCATCGGCCCGAACGGCTGCGGCAAATCCACGCTCCTGCGCGGCCTCGCCCGCCTCCTCGACCCCGTCTCCGGGCAGGTCCACCTGGACGGCCAGCTCATCCACAGCTACGCCACCCGCGACGTGGCGAAGCGCCTCGGCCTCCAGTCCCAGCAGGCGATCACCCCGCAGGGCATCATGGTGGAGGACCTCGTCCGGCGCGGGCGCTATCCGCACCAGTCCTTCTTCCAGCCCCCCTCCGCCGAGGACGAGGCCGCCGTCGACAAGGCGCTCGACCTCACCGGGATGCAGGGCCTTCGCAAGCGGGCGGTGGACACGCTCTCCGGCGGCCAGCGCCAACGCGCCTGGATGGCGATGGCCGTCGCGCAGGACACGCCGATCCTCCTGCTGGACGAGCCGACGACCTACCTCGATGTCTCCCACCAGCTCGAGGTGATCGACCTCGTTGAGCACCTGAACCGGGTGGAGGGCAAGACCATCGTGATGGTCCTCCACGACATCAACGAGGCCGCCCGCGTCTCCGACCGCATCGTGGCGATGCGCGATGGCGTCATCGTCAAGGAGGGCACGCCCGACGAGGTCTTCCAGCCGGAGACGCTGGCCGCCCTCTACGGCATCACCTGCGACATCTACCCGCACAGCACGCGGGCGCACTGCTTCTGCCTGCCCCGCTCCGGCGATTGCCCGCCCAGTTGCGCGGTCAAGTCCGCCGCGACACCTGGCGATACCGCCGCAGGCCAGTTCTCCGTGCAGGGCCTCCGCACCGGCTACGGCCGCACCACGATCATCGACGATCTCTCGCTCGATCTCCCCGCCGGCAAGATGATCGCCATCGTCGGCCCGAACGCCTGCGGCAAATCGACCCTCTTCCGCTCCTGCGCACGCCTCCTGAAACGATCGCGCGGGGCCATCCAGCTCGATGGCAAGGAGATCGCCTCCGGCTCCCACAAGGCGCTCGCGAAGCGGATGACACTTCTCACGCAGGGACCGGTGCCGCCCTCCGGCTTCTCCGTCGAGGATCTCGTCGCCTCCGGCCGCGTGCCGCACCAGGGGCTCTTCCGCCAGTGGAGCGCCGACGACGAGGCGAAGGTGGACGACGCCCTGGCGCGCACGAACCTGAACGAGTTCCGCCATCGCGAGGTGGACACGCTCTCCGGCGGGCAGCGCCAGCGCGCCTGGTTCGGGATGTCGCTGGCCCAGGATACGCCAGTGCTGCTGCTGGACGAGCCGACCACCTTCCTCGACATGGCCGCCCAGATCGACCTGCTCGACCTCGCCCGCCAGCTGAACCGCGAGCACGGCTACAGCGTCCTGATGATCCTCCACGACCTGAACATGGCCGCCCGCTACGCCGATATCATCGTGGCGATGAAGGCCGGCAAGGTCGTCCGCCACGGCACCCCCGCCCAGGTGCTGACGCCGGACCTGCTGCGCGACGTGTTCGACATCGAGGCGACCGTCCACACCGATCCGCAGACCGGCTCCGTGATGATCATGCCGGTGCGCACCGTCTCGGCAGGGCCGGTTGCCGAGGTCGAACGGGAGGAGGCCGAGGCCGCCGAGGCAGAGGCCATCGAGGAACCGATCGCCATCGCCGTGTAACAGCCTGCGCTCCTGTCCTGCCGGTTCCCGGAATGCGATGATGGTCCCGGACCAGACGTGTCACGGGCAGTCCCTGCCGGTGGCTCCGAACGAAAGGACAGCGCCGCATGGCGACATCGCCCCCCGGCACCGCGCTCGATCCCGTCGCCCTCACCGAGGCGCTGGTGGCGATCGATTCCGTCAATCCCGCCCTCGTGCCCGGTGGGGCCGGAGAGACCGCGATCGCGGACTTCTGCGCCGGATGGTTCCACCAACATGGCTTCGAGGTCCATCGCCTGGAGGAGACGCCCGGACGTCCCTCCGTCGTCGGGGTCCTGCGGGGACGCGGCGGTGGTCGTGGCCGCTCGCTGATGCTGAACGGCCACTACGATACCGTCACCCTCGCGGGCTACGACGGCGATCCCCTCATTCCTCACCGGAAGGATGGCCGCCTGACCGGACGTGGCGCCTACGACATGAAGAGCGGGGTCGCCGCGATGATGGTCGCGACGGCGCGGGCCGCAGCGCACCACACGCTCCGTGGCGATGTGATCGTCTGCTGCGTGGCCGATGAGGAACACGCCAGCCTCGGCACCGCCGAGGTGCTGCGCCGCTTCACCGCCGACGCGGGCATCGTCACCGAGCC
>JBQCJS010000771.1:0-4540 GCA_051952485.1 Thermomicrobiales bacterium
CTCCCCTTGACACACCTGCTTCGCTCAGGTAACGTCATTCCAACAACCGAACACGCCCACGATGTCTCATCAAGAGGAGCTGAGGGAACGGCCCGAAGACGCTCCAGCAACCCCCCGGATTCACGCCAATGCTGGCGCCGGGCAGGTGCTAATGCCGATCAGCAGTCACGCTGAGCGATGAGGGATGCGTTCGCCTCCGGGTTCCCCCGGCGATCCGAACCAACGCCTCTTCCGCCAGCCCGGAAGCAGGCGTTTTTTCACGCCTTCCCCACGGAGCCCGTCATGTCGTCGATCGCGGCCGGAACCGGACAGCGACACCCACAACCACCGCCGCGCCCCGGCCTCCCGATGGCGTCCCCCACCCTCGTGGCAGTCACGGCCACAGCGACCGCCACGACACGGCGCTCCTGGCCCGGGCGCTTCTTGGATGCGACCTCGCGACGCCCGGGTGAATCGTGTACCGGCGGCGGCTCCCTCACCGCCATCCCCTGATCGTCCGTCCAATCCAGCCTCTCCGTTCACCGCATCGCCATCGCGATGGGTATGGCGTTGCATACCCCATTTTCGGATATTCCTCGCCCGCCCCGGAGCCTGCATGGGAACCTATATCCTCCGTCGCGCCGCGCTCGCGATTCCCACCCTGATCTTCCTCACGCTCGCCGCGTTCCTCCTCACCAGCGCTTCCAAGGGCGATCCGGCGGAGGCCGCGTTGCGGGCCGGCGGCGTCGAACCGACCCCGGAGGCGATCGAGGCCTACCGCGAGAAGCTGGGACTGAACGACCCGCTGGTGATCCGCTACGGGCGCTGGGTGGTGAACCTGGCGCAGGGCGACCTCGGCACGTCCTTCCTCTCCGGGCGCCCGGTCTCCGAGATCATCGGCGAGCGGCTGGGTCCGACCCTCCGGCTGGGCGTGACGGCGTTCATCGCCTCCACGGTCGTCGGCGTGGGGCTGGGGATCGTCTTCGGCCTGCACGCGGGCAGCAAGCTCGATCTCGCCGGGAGGACGGTCAGCCTTTTCCTCGCCGCGATTCCCTCGTTCTGGCTGGCGCTGATCCTGATCGTGGTCGTCTCCGAGAAGCTGAAGTGGCTGCCCGTCGCGGGGTACGGCGGCGTGCGCTACCTGATCCTGCCGGTCATCGCGCTGGGATGCGGCCCGGCGGCGAGCCTGATGCGCTTCACCCGCTCCGCCGTGATCGATATCTGGCGGCAGGACTTCGTGCGGACCGCCCGCGCGAAGGGACTCGCCGAACGCACGCTCGTCTTCCGGCACGCCCTCCCGAATGCGCTGCTCCCGATCCTCACGCTGCTCGGGCTGCGTTTCGGGCAGATCCTCGCCGGGGCGATCGTGATCGAATCGATCTTCTCCTGGCCCGGCCTCGGCAGCACGCTCCTGGGCGCGATCTCCGGGCGTGACCTGCCCGTCATCGGCGCCTACGTCCTCATCACCGGTATCTCGTTCGTCGTCGTCAACCTCGTCACCGACGTCAGCTACGCGGTGCTCGATCCACGCATCAAGCTCGGCGGAGGCACATCCCGATGAGTTCCACCTCGCTTCCGGCGTCCACGGCGGCCAGTCCCGCCGCAGGGCACGCGGGAACGGCTGGCGGCTGGCTCGCCCGCCACGCCGATTCGAACGTTCGCCCGCGCAAGCGGGACCTCCGTCGCTACTGGGCGGTGGGCGTACCGGGCGCGATCCTGCTCGTGTTCGTGCTGGCGGCAGTGCTGGCCCCGTGGATCGCCCCCTACAACCCGAACGCGCTGGACCTGCCGAACCAGCTCGCCCGCCCGACGTGGGCGCATCCCCTGGGAACGGATCAGCTCGGGCGGGACCAGTTCAGCCGCCTGCTGTACGGCGGACGGGTGACGCTGGCGATGTCGGCGATCGCCACGCTGGGCACGGTGATCATCGGGCTGGCGGTCGGTGTCGTCTCCGGCTACTTCGGCGGCAAGGTCGATGCCGCCATCTCGACGCTGTTGACGGTGCTGCTCGCGCTGCCGAGCCTGCTCCTGACCCTGGCCATCCTCGGCATCCTCGGGCCGGGCACCAGCACGCTGCTGATCGCGCTGATCGGCGCGGGCTGGGTCGGGCAGGCGCGCATCTTCCGGGCGGCGATCCTCCAGCTGCGGGAACAGCTCTACGTCGATGCGGCCATCTCGCTGGGGGCGAGCACGCCGCGCATCCTGCTCCGTCACCTCGTGCCGAACCTGGCGACAACCGTGGTGGTGATCGCGACGCTGGACCTCGGCGCGAACATCCTCACCGTCACCAGCCTCAGCTTCCTCGGCCTCGGCGTGCAACCGCCGACCGCCGACTGGGGCACGATGCTGAACGACGCCCGGCAGTACTTCGGGCAGTTCCCCTGGCTGGTGATCGCGCCGGGCCTCTGCATCACGCTCGTGGCGCTGACGAGCAACCTGCTCGGCGACGCCATCCGCGACCTGGTGGATGTGCGGGGCGCGCATGGAGGCAGTTCCGCCAAGGCAAAGGGGTAGCGAGCCGCGCGGGACCATCACGACATCACACCCACATCACGCCCTCGCAACTGCGGCCCGTGCGGTCGCCTGGGTGCCCCCTGCGCGGTTTCGGCCAACAACCGGCCTGCATGGGATTCGGCACAGTCCGGCCGGGAGGACCGCACCGGCCGCAGTTGCGGGACAGAACTCGATCCGTTCGTGGGGCCTTTCGGCAATCGTTTCATTCCCGGTGGAGGAGATCCCGGTTCATGGATACACACGCTTCCCGTTCGCTCGCGCTCGACCTGAGCGCATCGTCCAGCCGCAACCCGAACACGGTCTCCGGCACCTCACCGACGGCCGGGTCCACGACCCCCGCGCTGGCGCTGGCAGCGGCGTCGCCGGCGGGCACCGTCGTCCGTCTGCTGGCGGTGCTGCTCAGCCTCGTCCTGCTCTCCTCCAACCTGCTGGTGAACCGCGCCAGCGCCCAGGAGGCCACGCCGGCCTGGATTCACCTGGAGGATGGGCAGGAGCTGGCCGACAAGCAGGAGATCACGGTCGGCGTCAACCGCTACCTCGTCAACGGCGAGGAGGACTTCTGGTTCGCGCACGCCTCGCTGCAGGTGTGGGAGCCGCTGATCGACTACGACGACAACTTCAACCTCGTGCCCGGCCTCGCGAAGAGCTGGGAGCTCAGCCCGGATGGCCTGACCTGGACCTTCCACCTGCGCGATGACGTGACGTTCTCCAATGGCGAGCAGTACAACGCCGATTCGCTGATCGGCAGCATCGCCCACGCGAAGGCATCCAGCGGGCGCCCGTCGCTCTATCTCGGCGGCATCAACTTCGAGGAGATCTACGGCGATCCGGTCGTGACGCGCGTCGACGACTACACCGTCTCGCTCTCCTACAAGGAGCCGCGTCCGCTGCTGCCCTATGCGATCTCCAACCACTACAGCGCCCAGTTCTGGCAGGGCCAGTTCGACGAGAACTCGAACTTCACCGGCCTGCCGATCGGCACCGGTCCCTTCAAGGTCACCGACGGGAAGCGCGACCAGTACATCGTGCTGGAGCGGAACGAGAACTACTGGAAGGAGAAGCCGACGCTGACGAAGATCACCGTGCGGACCTATCCGGACGAGAACTCGCGGCTCTCGGCGCTGAAGGCTGGCGAGGTCGATGCCCTGGTGGAACTCGGCGCGGTGCTGCCGGCGCAGGCCGGTGAGATCTCCGGCGACAGCAATTATGTCGTCCAGCACTTCCCGACCGCCTGCAATACCTACCTGCTCTTCAACGGCACGAAGGCCCCGTTCGACGACGTGCGCGTGCGGCAGGCGTTGAGTCTGGCGATCGACCGCGACGCCTTCGTGAAGGACCTGCTCTACGGCTATGGCATCCCGGCGAAGAGCGTCCTCCTGGCGGCAGACAGCACCTTCTTCAACGACGATCCCTCGCAGCAGATCCAGTACGACCCGGAGAAGGCGAAGCAGCTCCTCAACGAGGCGACCGGCGGCCAGCGCGTGAAGGTGGAGCTGCTGTTCAACCCGCCGGGCCAGAACCTGCTCGGGTGGCCGTATCCGCTGATCGCGACCTACCTGCAGGCGATCCTCCAGCCGGTCGGCTTCGATGTGACGCTGAAGCAACAGGAATCGGCAGCCGTGACGGAGACGCTGAAGGAAGGCAACTACGACTTCGCGATCTCGAACAGCTGCTGGGCGACGGGCGATCCGAACTACATCCTGCGCCGCACCCTGGGCGCCGACTCGGCGATCCAGAAGACGAACCACGGTGGTTTCAACAATCCGGAGGTCGAGAAGCTGCTCGACGAGGCGCAGGTGGAGACGGACCAGGCCAGGCAGGTGGAGCTGTACAAGCAGGTGCAGGCCATCGGCAACGCCGAGGTGCCGATCGCCCCGCTCTTCGACCAGGAGACGATCATCGCGTCGCGGCCGTACGTGCAGGGCCTGACCCAGCACATCGCCTACGCGCCCTCGTTCGAGACGATCTACATCCTGAAGCACGACTGACGTCGACGCAGCCCCCGGGGAGGGGAAATACCGGTGCGCGGAATCGCCGCACCGCACAT
>JBQCJS010000772.1:0-3210 GCA_051952485.1 Thermomicrobiales bacterium
GGATGGCCCGCAGACCGCTTCGCGCACTGGCTCGCCGACGCCTGGATCCGCCTGCTGCTGTCCCCCACAGCCAACATGGGCGCGGCGCCCGACCCCGAATCCCCTTGACACGGGCCTCCCTGGCCACCGATGGTCCGCACATGGACAACCATGCGGCCCTTGCTGGCCCCGCCGCCCCCGTTGCCGACGAATCGCTCTTCGAGACGGAAGAGGGCCTCTCCCCGGAGCCCCATCTCCCCGATCAGGCGGCGATCTCCGCGCGATCCGCCGAACGGGAGGGCTTCATCTTCGGGATGCTCGGCATCCTCGCCTTCAGCTTCACGCTTCCCCTGAGCCGGATCGCCTCGCCGCAACTGGGCGGCCTCTTCGTCGGGGTCGAACGCGCGGTGATTGCCGCCGTCCTCGCCATCGCCTACCTCGGCATCCGGCGCGAACCCTGGCCGGACCGCCGCCTCTGGCGTCCGATCGTCCTCGTCGCCCTCGGCACCGTCCTCGGCTTCGGCCCGCTCAGCTCGCTGGCCATGCAATACCTGCCCGCCGCGCATGGCGTCGTCGTGATCGGGCTGCTCCCGGCGGCCACGGCGGCGATGGCCGTCCTCCGCGCGGGGGAACGGCCGCCCCGCGCCTTCTGGCTCGCCTGCGCGGCGGGCGTCGTCTCGGTCCTGATCTTCGCGCTGGCGCAGGGGGCGGGCAGCCTCCAGTGGGGCGACGTGCTGCTGCTCGGCGCGGTGGTGATGGCGAGCCTCGGCTATGCGGAGGGCGCGCAACTGACGCGAACGATGGGCGGCCTCTCCGTCATCGCATGGGCGCTCGTCTTCAGCACTCCCGTCCTGCTCGTCCTTTCGGGCCTGCTCTATGCCTGGCACGGCTGGCCACAGGGGGATGCCCACGCCTGGTGGAGCATGCTCTACCTCGGCGCGGTGAGCATGTTCCTCGGCTTCCTGCCCTGGTATCGCGGCCTGGCGGCGGGAGGGGTCGCGAAGGTGGGCCAACTCCAGCTCGTGCAACCGGTGCTCAGCCTGGCCTGGGCGGCGCTCCTCCTGGGCGAGCACATCTCCTTCGGCACGGCGCTCGCCTCGATCCTGGTCATCGCCTCGGCCGCGCTCAGCCGCCTCACCCGTCGCTGATCGCGGCCCACACGCCTGCACGCCGGACGATTCGGTCACCAGAATGGGTAGCAGTACCCATTCCCATTTCGCCGCACACGGCGCATGATGTTAGCGGGCCTCAGTTTCACGCATCGTCTGCCGCGCCAGAACCACGGAGAGTGCACCATGCCCGAGATTCGCCGCGTCGATCGTCGCACCCTGCTCGCCATCGCCGCCGGTGGCAGCGCCAGCCTGGCGCTCGGGGGCATCGCCTTCGCCCGCCAGGACGCCTCACCCGCCGCCTCCCCGGAAGCATCGCCAGCCGCACCCGCTGGCGGTGGCCTGCCGCCCCTGCCCCAGGGCGCGACCCCGGTCGCCCAGGGCCTCTGGAATCCCGGCGACCTCGCCCTCGGCCCGGACGGCACCATCTACATCGCCGAAAGCGGCGTCGCCGGCGGCGGCACCGAACCGGGAACGCAGGCCACCCCGCTCCCGAACGGCACACCGGTCACCGCCGCGCCGCCGCTGGTGCCACCGCAGATCTCCGCCGTCGCGCCGGATGGCACCCAGATCGTCCTGACCACCGAGATCGGCGGCGTCGGCATCGGCGTCCGCGAGAACGAGGTCTACGTCTCCACCGGCGGCGGGTCGGTCGGCTCCGGCTTCGCGCCGCTGCCGCAGGAGAACACCATCAGCGCCTTCGACCTCACGTCGCAGACGTCCCGCGTCATCGCCTCGCTCGGCCCCTACGAGGTGGAGCACAACCCGGACGGCCTGGACGTCAACCCGAACCTCTACGGGCTGGCGATCACGAAGGACGGCGTGCTCTACGTCGCAGATGCGGGCGGCAACACCATCTACACGGTCGACCCCGCCACCGGCGAGTTCTCGCTCTTCGCGGTGGTCCCGAACCTGACCGACCTCACCGGCGCCACCCCGACCGCCGAGGAACAGGCGATGCAGCCCGGACCCCGCCAGCCCGTGCCGACCTCCGTGGTCGTCAACGACGATGGCACCGTCACCGTCGCCCTGCTGGGCGAATCGTGGGACGGCCCGTCGCTGCTCACGTTCACCGCCGACGGCTCCAGCTACACGGCGCACGATGTCCGCATCCCGATGATCGTCTCCGCGACGCGCGGCCCGGACGGCTTCCTCTATGTCTGCCAGCTCACGGCCGACCTCGCGAACCCGCAGACACCGCCGGGCGGCGTCTTCCGGCTCGATGCCGACCTGGCCACGGCCGAACAGGTGGCCGAAGGGTTCTTCCCGCACGGCATCGCCTTCAGCTCGGTCGGCAATCTCTTCGTCACGCTCAACTCGATCATCTCCGGGCCGGATGCGCCGCTGGGGATGGTCGTCCGCTTCGACCACATCGCCACGCCGGCGTAAGGGGGTCCAGGAGCGGAGGGAGGGGCGGCCCGGAATCGTTCCGGGCCGCCCTTCTTCATGCGGTCACCCGGCCCGGTGCGCGGCGGGCGTCGCGGCGGGCGTCGCGGTGGACGCGGGTGCGGTCGAGACGGCGTCGTTCCACCGCTGGTAGCCGCACGTTTGCTGTCCGGCGAGCGTCGCGCGCCCGAGGGCCGGCACGATCGTCTTGTCGCCGTTGATCAGACGCTGGTGGTCGAGATGGTCGCGGTTCGCCGCCAGATCGCGATACCAGGCGTAGAGATCGCGGGTGGCGTCGTGCCAAGCCTGCGCGGCGGGCGGCGGGGCGAGTGTGTCCCACGCCGCCAGCAGCCCGTCCAACGACGCGACGACGGACGATGCCTGCTCGACCGTCAGCGAGAGCACGTCGAAGTTCGCCGCCCTCAGGATCGCGAGGCCGTCGTTCCGGCTTGTAAGCGCGTTCGCCTGCGCGAAGTAGGCCGGGAGCGCGTCACATCCGCCGGCATCGGCGGCAGGCGTGCCGGTCGCGGGAAGGGTCGCCGGCCCCGCCACCACGCTCCCCGGCGAGACGACGACCATGCACGCCATCACCAGCCCTGCCAGCATCTCCGTCCACCGGCGCATCGCGTTCCCTCCCCATCGGATCGAGTCATGGGTGCAGCATACGCGACCCACACACCGAAGCGGGCCGCCCTCGAACGGACAGCCCGCCTTCACTCAGCCCTGCCTCATGTCG